>NZ_JBHWPL010000013.1:0-4925 GCF_043424875.1 Trueperella sp.
GGCAGATCCATCGAATCGGTCGAAGCGCAGTACTTGGCCACCGTCAAGCCCATGCACGAGCTGTACGTGGCGCCCTCCAAACGCAGGGCGGACATCATCGTGCCAGAGGGCGGGCGGAACATCGTGGCTCTCGAGATGCTCTTCCATCGCATCCAAAACGAATTGGACTAGGTTGTTACGTCGCGCACGTTGCCACCTCGCTCCTTGAAACTGGGGGCCGGGTGCCGTTAATGTTGGACGTGCCCAAGACCGCAGGTCTCTTCGGAGTTGATTTCGAGCAATCGAAGCCCGCGCAGGTGTGACAAGACAATTATTGACGGCCCGCAAGTGCGGATCGTGAATGTTTGACCTCGTGCCTGTGTGCGCGAGGTTTTTTATTGCCTTGAAGACTGCGGCAAAACATCGGAAGGAGGTCCCATGAAAAGGACCGAGAAGCAGGCTGAGATTGCAGCCCTGACGGATTCGTTCCGTGAGGCGGATGCTGTTCTGCTGACTGAGTACCGCGGCATGACCGTGGAGCAGATGAAGACTCTGCGCCGCGAGCTTGGTGCCGGGGTGCGCTACCACGTCGCTAAGAACACGCTCGCTCGCATCGCAGCCACGGAGGCTGGCCTCGAGGACATCGCAGATGACCTGACGGGCCCGACCGCTCTCGCTTTCGTCACCGGTGACGTCGCTTCCGCAGCTAAGACTCTGAAGAACTTCGCCAAGGATAACGACAAGCTCGTCGTTAAGGCTGGCGTGATGGAAGGTTCGCGACTCGACGCCGACGGCGTCAAGGAACTCGCTGACCTCGAATCGCGCGAAGTCCTCCTCGCGAAGGCAGCTGGAGCCCTCAAGGCTTCGCTGGTTAAGGCTGCATTCGTCTTCAAGGCACCCGCCACGAAGACTGTTCGTACCGTTGACGCCCTGCGTGCGAAGCAGGAAACCGCTGCCTAAGTGCAGTAGCAATCACAATGTAATCGCCTCGCAAGGGGCAACTGCCTCGCAAGTAGGCAAAGGAAGGAAGGTCTATCATGGCCAAGCTCACTGCTGAAGAGCTTATTGAAGCGTTCAAGGAGCTCACCCTCGTTGAGCTCAATGACTTCGTGAAGAAGTTTGAGGAAGAATTCGACGTCGAGGCTGCAGCTCCGGTTGCAGTCCCAGCTGCCGGTGGCCCGGCTGCTGGGGGCGACGCAGGCGCAGCCGAGGAAGAGAAGTCGGAATTCGACGTCATCCTCGCTGAAATTGGCGGCACCAAGATTGCTGTCATCAAGGCTGTCCGTGAGATCACGGGCCTCGGCCTGAAGGAAGCTAAGGCTCTTGTTGACGAAGCTCCGAAGCCGGTCCTCGAGGCCGCTGCCAAGGATGCTGCTGATGACGCCAAGGCTAAGCTTGAGGAAGCCGGCGCAACCGTCGAGCTCAAGTAATACTCGCGGCATGAGCCGCACACAGACTTGTTGGTGAATCACCAGCGGTTGAGAAGAATCCCCCGGGCTGCTCCACACAGAGCGCCCGGGGGATTCTCGTTCCGAGCCCGCCGCGGCGGCGCGTCACTTGCAAACCGCGCGGTTGTGTGCAAAAGTCATCCGTAGAACGTTGACCACGGCTACTGGCCGGGCCAGTGTTTGAGAAAAAAGGCTTCGTGTATCGAGGAACCCTCTAGCAGCTACACACCCGCTGAGGTGATTCGAGGATCGCGAATGTTATCAGGTGTCGTGACCCCTTCCACAAGGACGGGGCTAGACTTCTATATGCCTGACGAGTAAATTAGAAACTTGCGTGAACTCTCATTCGGCGTGCCCAAGTTTGCTCGAACAAGGCTTTCGAACTTCCCAAACTTCGGCATTTGCGCAGATGAGATCGTCGCGCTGGCCTAACCAAATAATAGGGAAGGATCGCCCTTTGGCTGCTTCGCGCACCTCTAATACCACCGTTGTTAACGGCAAGCTGGCTTCCGATCGCGTGTCGTTTGCGAAGATCGAAGAACCGCTTCCGGTTCCGGATCTTCTCGGACTTCAGACCTCCTCGTACGGATGGCTGATCGGGTCGGATGAATGGCGTGAGAACGCCGCTCCGGGAGAAAAGTCAGGACTCGAAGAAATCTTCGAGGAAGTGTCACCAATTCAAAATACCGCCGATACGATGGGCCTGGTTCTGTCGAACCCGCACCTCGAAGGCGAAAAGGCCTCCATTGCCGAGTGCAAGGAAAAGGACCTTACCTACTCCGCCGCACTGTACGTGACGGCCGAGTTCCAAAACTACGAAACTGGCGAGATTAAGTCGCAGACCACCTTTATTGGTGACTTCCCGCTGATGACCCCGCAGGGTACGTTCATCATCAACGGCACCGAGCGTGTTGTTGTGTCGCAGATGGTTCGTTCCCCGGGCGTGTACTACGAAGAGGCTGCGGACAAGACCTCGGACAAGCTGATTTACAACGCGAAGATCATCCCCTCGCGCGGTGCGTGGCTCGAGTTTGAGATCGATAAGCGCGATTCGGTTGGCGTGCGCGTCGACCGCAAGCGTAAGCAGTCGGTCACGGTTTTCCTCAAGGCTCTTGGCATGACGGAGTCGGAGATTCGCGAGGAGTTCGCGGACTACCCGATCCTGCTCGAGACCCTCGAGAAGGACGCGGTCAACACCCAGGAGGAAGCCCTTCAGGATCTGTACCGCAAGCTGCGCCCGGGTGAGCCGCCGACGGCCGAGGCCGGCCGCACGCTGCTCAACAACTTCTACCTCAACCCCAAGCGTTACGATCTGGCGAAGGTTGGCCGCTACAAGGTCAACAAGAAGCTCGGCCTGCCCGAAGAGATCGACGAGCGTCAGCTGACGCTGAACGACATCACGGCAACGCTTCGTTACCTCCTTGCCCTGCACGCAGGGGAGAAGGAGACGACGACGATCGAGGGTGGCAGCCCCGTCGTCGTTGAGGATGACGACATCGACCACTTTGGCAACCGCCGTATCCGCGCCGTTGGTGAACTGATCCAAAACCAGGTGCGCACCGGTCTTGCCCGCCTTGACCGCATGGTCCGCGAGCGTATGACCACGCAGGATGCCGAAGCCATCACACCGTCGTCGCTGATCAATATTCGTCCGATCGTGGCAGCGATCAAGGAGTTCTTCGGAACCTCGCAGCTGTCGCAGTTCATGGACCAGAATAATCCGCTGGCGGGTCTGACCCACAAGCGTCGTCTCTCGGCGCTCGGCCCCGGCGGCCTCTCGCGTGATCGCGCCTCGATGGAAGTTCGAGACGTGCACCCCTCGCACTACGGCCGCATGTGCCCGATCGAGACCCCGGAAGGCCCGAACATTGGCCTGATTGGCTCGCTCGCAACCTATGGCCGCGTCAACTCGTTCGGTTTCATCGAGACCCCGTACCGCAAGGTTGATAACGGCCGGGTGACCGAGCAGATTGACTACCTCGACGCCGCCGATGAGGACCGTTACACGGTGGCTCAGGCAGCGGCTCCGATGGACGAGGACGGCAACTTCACGGAAGAGGAAGTTCTTGTTCGTCTTCCCGGTGGTGAGCCCGCGCTGATTCCGGCGAACGAGGTCGACTACATGGACGTCTCCGCACGTCAGATGGTCTCCGTCGGTACCGCAGCGATTCCGTTCCTCGAGCACGACGACGCCAACCGCGCCCTCATGGGTGCGAACATGCAGCGTCAGGCCGTGCCGCTGATCAAGCCTGTCGCGCCGCTCGTTGGTACGGGTATCGAAACCCGCGCCGCAGTCGACGCGGGCGACGTGCTTCTGGCCGAGGCGCCCGGCGTCGTGACCGAAGTTGATGCTGACCACGTGACCGTGGAGCAGGACGACGGCACGTACCGCACCTACCGCCTGGCCAAGTTCGAGCGCTCGAACCCGGGCAACTCGACGAACCAGAAGGTCATGGTCAACGAAGGCGACCGCCTCGAGCGCGGCTCCCTGATCGCTGACGGCCCGGCAACGGATGGCGGCGAGCTCGCGCTCGGCCAGAACCTGCTCGTGGCATTCATGGCGTGGAACGGCTACAACTTCGAGGATGCCATCATCCTCTCGCAGCGTTGCCAGTCGCAGGACCTGCTCACCTCGATCCACATCGAGGAGCACGAGGTCGACGCTCGAGACACCAAGCTTGGTCCGGAAGAGATCACGCGCGACATCCCGAACGTCTCCGAAGAGGTTCTGGCTCACCTCGACGAGCGCGGAATCATCCGCGTCGGCGCCGAGGTCACGGCTGGCGACATCCTCGTTGGCAAGATCACCCCGAAGGGCGAAACTGAGCTGACCTCGGAAGAGCGTCTGCTTCGCGCCATCTTCGGTGAGAAGGCCAAGGAAGTTCGCGATACGTCCATGCGCGTCCCGCACGGCCAGGCCGGCATCGTCATCGGCGTCAAGGAGTTCTCCGAGGAGAACCACGATGAGCTGCCCTCCGACATCCGCCAGTCTGTGCGCGTTCACATCGCGCAGCGCCGCAAGATCGCCATTGGCGACAAGATGGCAGGCCGCCACGGTAACAAGGGCGTCATCTCGCGTATCCTCCCGATCGAGGACATGCCGTTCATGGAGGATGGCACCCCGATCGACATCGTGCTCAACCCGCTCGGCGTTCCCTCGCGTATGAACCTGGGTCAGGTCTTCGAGCTCCACCTTGGCTGGATTGCCAAGCAGGGCTGGGACGCCTCCGAGGCGCGCGAAGCCGGCGAAGAGTGGGCAGTGCGCCTGCCGGAGAACGCGGTCAAGGCCGATCCGGGCCGTACCGTGGCCACCCCGGTGTTCGACGGCGTTCAGTCCGACGAACTCAAGGGCCTCCTCGACGTCACGAACACCAACCGCGACGGCGACCGTCTGGTTGACGGCACCGGCAAGGCTCGTCTGTTTGACGGCCGCACCGGCGATCCGTTCCCGGACCCGGTCTCGGTTGGCTACATGTACATGCTGAAGCTGCACCACCT
>NZ_JBHWPL010000014.1:0-4042 GCF_043424875.1 Trueperella sp.
CGAGACTTCCTGAGTCTCTTCTGGTGCGGCAACGGCCGCCTGAACGCCTTGCGTCGGACAAGTCACTTTTTAAAAGTATGCGATACTCTTCGATTCCCTTACCAGGCGTTTCGGAGACGCGACTTCAACACCAGATTCATACGCTCGGCCCACCTCCCGTGTTCTTGGGACTCCCGCACCTTTCTTATTGGCGCCCGAACCTACACAATGGCACCATGAGTAGTTTTGATACCAGCAAACTCACTGTCGTCGGCGCCGGATCGGTGGGCACCGCACTCGCCTACGCCGCCCAGATCCGCGGATCCGCCTCAACCATCGCCCTGTATGACGTCAACGAACAAAAGGTTGAAGCCGAAGTGCTCGACCTCTCGCATGGCTCCCAGTTCATGCTCGCAAGCCAGATTATTGGCGGGGCGAACATGGAGGTCACGGCCGGATCCGACGTCGTCGTTATTACTGCCGGAGCCAAGCAGCAGCCCGGCCAAACGCGCCTTGACCTCGCGGCGAAGAACGTCTCCATTCTCGAAGGCATGCTGCCCAAGCTCGTGGAGTATTCGCCCGAGGCGATCTACATTCTCGTCACCAATCCCGTGGACGTCCTCACCTTTGCCGCCACGCAGATCGTGGATCTACCCGCGGGGCGTATTTTCGGGTCGGGCACGGTACTTGATTCCTCCCGGTTGCGCTGGCTCGTCGGCCGCACGATCGGAGTCTCGGTTCGCTCGGTGCACTCGATGATGATCGGCGAGCACGGAGATTCGGAATTCGCGATGTGGTCCTCCGCTACGATCGGCCAGATTCCGCTTCGGGAATGGACCGGCGACGACGGCGAGCAGGTCTTCACCCCAGAACTCCTCGACTCAATCGAAGACGAGGTCATCAACGCCGCCTACCGCATTATCGAGGGCAAGGGCGCAACGAACTACGCGATCGGCATCTCCGGGGCGCGAATCGTGGAAGCCGTGATCGGCGACCAGAAGTCCATCCTGCCGGTGTCCACGGTTGGCAGCTCAGCGGACCCGGCCATTGCCCTGTCGGTCCCCTCGCTCGTTGGCCGCTCCGGGGTCATCCGCCCGCTGGATATGGCACTCGACGACGCCGAGCAGGCCAAGCTCGACCATTCGATCGCCACACTGCGTGAATCGATCGCGAGCGTGGGATACCAGCCCTAGAGATTCGCTGGTTTATGGGCACTGGCGATGGAAATGCGATTGAACGCGTTGATCAAAATGATCGTCCATTCTAGTGCGCCGATCTGCTCGTCGGTGTAGTAATCGCGAGCTTCATCGACCACCATGTCGCGGTCCGTCTTGTGATCCATCACGGTGAAAGCCTCGGCGAGCTCTAGCGCCACGCGCTGCTCGGGAGTGAACGGCGCTTCAAGATCGCGCCAGACCGGGATGAGGTCAATCAGTTCCTGCTTCATGCCCGCCTTGCGCAACGCCGGGACGTGGGAGCTCATGCACGCCACGCAACCGTTGATCTGCGACACGCGCACGTTGACCAGCTCGAGGATTTCGTCCGTCAACCCGTGACTTTTGGCCACTTTGCGCGAATCCATCGCCGCCTTGTTGAGCGGCTTTTGCATCTCGGGGTAGTTCTTGCTGATATTAAAACGAGTCATTCTCATCACCTGCCCTCAGTCTAGGTGATCGGACCAGCCCGGGTCGCTGCGAGCGCAACCTCGGCGACCGTGCGTCTAGTCGAACGCGACGCCCTGGCCCGGATCGCCCACGAGACTCAGGCACAGGTCGAGCTGCTCACGAGTGGTCTTGCCGAGGGCAAGCTCAGGGGGGTCGTCAAGGGCGAAGTATTGCGCGTCGCTCGTTTCGATGTTCGGCGCAAACTCTCCGCCGAGGACCTCGCACTCTACAAAGATCTTCCAGATACTCCACGGCAACTCGGGGCTGTTGTGCTTGGCGCGGTCGTGGATCGCCAGGATTCGGAGCGCCTTCGCGTCGAGCCCGGCCTCCTCCTTGACCTCTTTCTCCACGTTCTCACGCAACGTCAGCCCGATGTCAGCCCAGCCTCCCGGCAACGCCCACCCATCGGCGTCGTGAACCAAGAGCACCTGCCCGTCGCGAACGATCACCGCCCGCGTATCGAGCTTGGGCGTTTGGTATCCGGATTCGTTGTTGAACAGATCGGCGACGACGGCGGTAGGCATCTGCGTATAGGCCGCGAGGATCTCCGTGGAGATGTCGCGCAGGCGCGTGTAGCGCTCGTGATCGAAGGCGTCGGTGGAATATGTCAGGCCGATCTGGGCGATGGCCTGAATCTCCATCGCCCAATCGAGCCACTGCCTCTCGCTACGCATATCTCCACGTTAGCCGACGCGACTGGCTAGTCCATCTGTGTCACTTGGCTCAGCGCCTGCGTAAACACCTCGGCCGGCTGCGCGCCCGAGACGGCGAGCTTGCCATCGAAGATGAAGAACGGGACGCCTTGGATGCCAAGTTGACGCGCCGAACGGATCTCGGCGTTCACATGATCGGTGTAGTCCTTACCCTCGGCAATCTCGCGCACGCGATCGGCGTCGAGGCCAACCTCTTCGCCGAACGCCACCAGCTGGTCCACGTCCGCCACGTTCTTGCCATCGGTGAAGTAGCCGATCTTCACCACGTGATCCCACTCGTTGCCCTTCCCCTGCTCGCGCGCGTAGTGGCCGACGCGGTGCGCGTCCCAGGTGTTCACGATCGGCGCCTCGCGCCAGTTAAAGGTCAGCCCAACCTCCGCCGCGCGATGAACGAGCATCTCCTGCATCTGATCAACCTGCTCGCGGCCCATACCCTTCCCCTTCTCGAAGTATTCGTAGGGGTCGGTGGCCTCCTTGGGCGCGTTGGGGTCAAGCTGGAACGATCGCCACGTGACCTCGACGTCGTCGGCCCCCTCGAATGACTCGAGCGCGATGGCAAGGTTGCGCTCACCGAGCGTGCAAAACGGGCAGATGTAATCGGACCAAATATCAATCTTCATATCCCCATCATGGGCGAGAGTCTTGAATAATTCCATGATGCCCAGCACGTGCGCGGGCCGAGCCTGTAAATACGCTGGGATTTGCTCCAAGCCCTGACATCGAGTGGCCGCATGGGTCTACACTGCACATCAATGACTGTTCAATCGATCGACGTCCGCATCACCGAACCACAGGTGTGCCGTGCTCCCGCGCGCAGGTCTCACGTTCGAGACATTGCGACAGTGCTCATCGTGGTCGCGCTCCTCGTGGGACTCAACCTCGTCTCCAAACTCACCGCGCTCTCGAGCTGGTTCTTCAGCGTGCCCGTGGGCGTTGGGCTCATTCTCATCGTCGGGCGGGCCATGGGTATCACGTGGAATGACATCGGCCTATCGCGGCAGACTCTCAAGAAGGGTCTGTGGTACGGCTCGGTGGCGAGCGTGATCGTGCTGGTCGGCGTGACGATCGGCCTCCTGCTGCCGCTCACCCGGCCGCTGTTCTTGGACGAAGGCTTCGCCTCCATGCGCACCGCCCTCGTCAGCGCTTTCGTCATCATCCCGCTCCAGACGGTCCTTCCGGAGGAGCTCGCATTTCGCGGAGTCCTCCACAGCTCGCTCAGCAAACTGGGCGGATTCCGGGTGGCTGTCATCGCCGGCTCGGGTCTGTTTGGGTTGTGGCACGTGACGTCCTCGCTGGACATGGCCGCCGGAAACCGGGGGCTGACGGCCGTGCTGGGCCACGGAACGTTCGCCCAACTCATCGGGATCGCGCTCGCCGTATTGGCGACGTCGATCGCGGGGCTCGCGTTCACCTGGCTCCGCCATCGTTCTGAATCGATTCTCGCGCCCATGGGCCTCCACTGGGCATTCAACGGGTGCGGAGCGCTCGCCGCGGCGATTGCGTTCCAGATGTAGCACGGCTAGGCGGGGGTGGGTTTCTAGCCGCGCGGGGGTTTCTGGAGCAGGTAAACGACCTCGGGGGTCCAGCCAGAAATCCGAGTGGTGCCATGCTGTGTTTGCAGTGGCGTCCATGAACTCTCAAGGTACGCCTTGGCACTGAGTGACACTCCAGAGTATTCGCCCGCAA
>NZ_JBHWPL010000015.1:0-84102 GCF_043424875.1 Trueperella sp.
CGGATTAGACAACCTCAGGATTTACTCGCTATATTAGTCAAGCACTCAACGAGACGTTGACATGTGCGGACGTAGCTCAGCTGGTAGAGCACCACCTTGCCAAGGTGGGGGTCGCGGGTTCGAATCCCGTCGTCCGCTCGATGGCCAAGTGGTAGTCTTACTACTTCAACCTCCTGGTGGGTTGGCCGAGAGGCGAGGCAGCGGCCTGCAAAGCCGTATACACGGGTTCGAATCCCGTACCCACCTCTCACATCAGGGCGATTGGCGCAGTTGGTTAGCGCGCTTCCTCGACACGGAAGAGGTCACTGGTTCGAATCCAGTATCGCCCACGCATAAGCCCCGGCAAGCCGGGGCTTTTTTGTTGCCCACGTACGTGCTGCGGCCCTATCGGTTTCAGCCGTGTGCTGGCGCCCTGGCTGGTTGACTCATCCTCGGCGCCGTCCCCTCCCACAAACCGGGCACTTAACACTCATGTGGGAGGGTTGTGCTGACAAACGGGGCACTTAACACTCATGTGGGAGGGTTGTGCCGGCAAACGTGTCACTAAACACTCATGTGGGAGGGTTTTCCCCACAAACGGGGCACTAAACACTCACATGGGGCATGTTTAACGTACCCGGTATGAGTGATAACTGCCCTGTTTGCTGAGGTGCCGAGCGCGCAGCCGAGTGGCGCCGAGGGCCAGAGATGTTCTTCTTGGCCCTGAAATCTCAATCCGATATCTGAAATCTCAATTTGGTCTATGAAATCTGATTCGTGTAGTGGAGTTCGCCAATCTCCTGACAATTTTGGGACGGATCCGCCTCGATCTTCTCTATAGGGCAACATGGTGCGGGATTCGTCCCAGTATTGCGAGCCGGTGGCCCCGCGGGTGGCCAAGCGGCTCTAGGCAGCGCCTCCAACTAGTGCGCTTCCAACTAGTGCGCTTCCAACTAGGGCGCCTCGCCCTACGGCTCGGTGTGATCCGCCCCTAAGTCAGCTAAATCATGCCCGGGCGAGGCGCCTTCGCCTGCGCGATGAGGCGTCGCGAACGCGCTAGCGGCCAGCAGTAAAGACAGTGCGAGTAGGGCCATCACGATGAGCACGCGAACGTCGAGGTCGACGCCGGAGGCCCTGAGAATTCCAGCTATCGCGGTAATGAGTCCCAATGTGCCAAGTGCACTCGTTGTCACACGCATTTAATTTCCTTCGGTTTGTGTTGCATCAGGTTGTGTCTCATCAGGTTGTGTCGCATCCGGGGTGGATGCCGCCGGAGACGGGGTCGCTTCTGACCCGTCCTGGTCGGATGGATCATCATCACCAGAGCTCGCAGAGGCCTCGACCCACTCCTCGTCGGTCACGCCTTGCGGGCTCGCGCCAACCACAGTCAGCTCTCCGTAGTAGAAGTGGATGTCGACAACGCGGGCATCGTCGGGATTCTCGATGGCCGCGGGGGAGTGAAGCTCGAGGGTTTGCCCCGGTAGAACGTGAAAGCTCTCGGTAAAATAGGCGAGATCGTAACCCTCTTCAGTCACAATTGGGTCTGCTGCGGCAGTGGCTGTCTCAACCCCGCCCTGAACCACTTTCCACTCACGGATCCCTGCGTGCATGACGTTCGCGTAACCAAAGGTGTTCGAGTCCCTCGTGAGCCGATAGATAACAGCTACATCCTCGGGAACGCGCGATGCACCGGTGCCAAGGAAGAACGTGTCGACGGCGGTTGGCAGCGTTTCTTCGAAAGTCTCGGCAGGCTCTCGCTCGGTGACGTACATCAGCGACGGCACGCCGTCTTTGCCGCCCAAATTCAAGAACTTGAGGTCCTCCGCGGTGATAAAACGCGAGGGAAGCGCAAGGCTCACGAGGAGTCCCAGCACGGTCGGAATACCAACCAGCCATGTGAGGGCCGTCAGCCACGTGGCGCGCAAGCCTTTGATCCCGGCAACGAACACGCCGATCGACAGAATTGCCAGCGCGATCGACAGGGCCATGAGGATACGTGCGAGTCGGCCATCGACCACAACGAGAGCGAGTGCGAGTCCGGCAATCGCAAGTGCGACGACGAGCCGAGCGGCGCGGCCCGATATTGCCGGCGTGCTCACTCGCGGCTTGCGAACTCGTCTCGGTTGGCTTGCCGGAACAGTACGCGACCCAGTTTCGCCACCTGGCCCAGTTTCGCCGCCGTAGCTGGATTCGCCCACCGCGCTGTGAACCGAGCGCTTGCCACGCCTACGCCTGATCCACCTCACGATGACGTAGAGAAGGAGGAGAACGACGCCGATAACCACGAAGTTGAACGTAATCTGCCACCAGGTGCGCGAGATGTTCCCAAAGAAGGTCGCGAGAGTGAGGACCGCGCCGACGAAACCGATGAGGGTCATTGCCACCGCCGTCGCGACGCTCACGTCCGGATCGCGCTGCGCCCTCTCGGCGAGCACGTCCTCGGTCTCGTATTCGGGAATGAATAGCCACGCGAGGCCGTACAGCAACAGCCCGAGCCCAAACACCAGGAAGAGGAGGACGGCGAGGATGCGGACGAGCGCCGGGGCGATTCCCCAGCGATGGGCGAGGCCCGCGCACACGCCGCCAAGCAGCCTGTCGGGAGTGCGGCGTAGAGGCGCTGATCTCATCGAGTTGTAAATGTTCATGGCTTAAGTCTTCGCCAAATCCGCGCGCCCTTCGACCCCGAACACCCCTGATTTTCCCCTGATTCCTCCCCGAATTACCCTGATTTCGCCCGATTCCTCTTCCAGAAAGCGTCGGGCGGTGAGAACCTTACGGTGTGAACACCTATTCAGATCTTCTCGCCCCATGGGCCAGCGTGCGTCCGCCCCTTGGCCGCCGCGAGCCGCGCGTGCTTGCCGGTGTGTGCCGCGGCCTGTCCGTCCACCTCGGCGGTGAGGCGTGGATGTGGCGGGTCGGCTTCCTAGCACTTTCGTGGACCGTCATCGTCCCGGTGATTTACCTGGTGCTCGCCCTCACTCTAAGCAAGCACGACGACGCCGTCGCCCCCGAAAACCAACGACTCGCCAAGCCATTGGCCTCCCGCCGCGTCGATTCGTCCAAGCTCACCGTGGCCGCGCTCGTTGCGCTCCTTGCCATCACGGTGATTGGCGTCGGCATACTTCCGAGTGGCACGCTCGGTGCGTTTATCTTCCCCCTCGCCATGGTCGCGGTCGGCGCGGGTATCGCGTGGACGTATCGGGATGGGCGCTGGGGGACGATCTCTTTGATGGTGGGCCTTGCCACCGGGTCGTTCGGCGGAGTCATTTTGGTTGCCAATTCAGGGCCCAGCTCGCCGCTGTCAACTGCCATTCAAACCGGGATCGTCGTCTTGCTGGTCGCAGCAATCGTGCTCTATCCCGCTCAGATCCGCTCCGCCATTCTTGTTCAAGAGATCGATGCGAAGCGCATCCGGGAAGAGACACGCGCCGATATGGCCGCGCACTTGCACGATTCCGTGCTTCAAACGCTCGCGCTGATTCGATCCCGCGCGCACAGCCCCGAGGAGGTCCGCTTCCTCGCCCGCCAGCAGGAGCAGGAGCTGCGCGACTATCTCTACACCGACCGGCCAGAGGCAGAAACATCGCTGGCAGCCGCGCTGACGCACAAGGCGCGGGAAATCGAAGCCGCGTACGGTCAGGAGATCGACCTCGTTATTACCGGCGACGCGCCGATGAGCCCCGAAGGCCAGTCGCTCATCGAGGCGAGCGGCGAGGCGATGACGAACGCCTGTAAGCACGGCGCCGGGCCGATTTCCGTCTATGGGGAACTTGGGAACGACGCCAATGTGTGGATTCGCGACCGCGGTCACGGCTTCGACCTCGGTACGATTACGTCGGATCGCGCGGGAATCCGCCACTCGATCTACGGGCGTATGGAGCGCGCCGGGGGAGAGGCGCGCATTCGAACGCCACTGGAATCCGGTGGCACCGAAGTCCACCTGCATCTGCCCGCCAAGGAGGAATCATGAGAGTCATCGTTGTGGACGACCACGATCTCGTCCGAGCCGGGATCATCGCCCAGATCGACGCTCACGACGACATCGAGGTCGTCGGCCAAGCCGCGAGCGTGGGACAAGCCGTTGACGTGATCGCGACGACCGAGGCCGACGTCGTGCTTCTTGACGTTCATCTGCCAGGCGGCGATGGCGGGGGAGGCGCCGAAGTCATCCGGCGTACGCTGGCCGGCGCGGGAAACACGCCGAAGTTTCTCGCGCTGTCGGTCTCGGACGCGGCCGCCGACGTCGTCTCCGTCATTCGCGCCGGCGCCCGCGGCTACGTCACGAAATCGATTAACAGCGAGGAACTCATCGAATCCCTCCAGCGCGTGATGGGCGGCGACGCCGCGTTCTCACCGAAGCTCGCGGGTTTCGTGCTCGACGCGTTTGGCACGAGCGAGTCAGCGGTGGCCGAACAGGACGAGGAACTCGACCGGCTCTCGGCGCGCGAGCAGGAGGTCATGCGCCTCATCGCGCGCGGTTACACCTACAAGGAGGCCGCGGCCGAACTGTTTATTTCGGTGAAGACGATTGAAACGCACGTGTCCGCGTGCCTGCGCAAGCTCCAGCTATCAAACCGTAAGGAGCTATCGCGCTGGGCCGCCGCGCGCGGTATTGAGTAGCGCGAGAATTGAGTAGCGCTAGCACTCGATGACGTTGACGCCCACGTGAACCGCGAGTCCGCCCAGTGCGGTCTCCTTGTACTTTGCCTTCATGTCCTTGCCGGTTTCGCGCATGGTGGTGATGACGTCGTCGAGGGAGACCATGTGCGAACCGTCCCCGCGCATCGCGGTGCGGGCAGCGGCCACGGCTTTGATGGCCGCGATCGCGTTCCTTTCAATGCACGGGATTTGGACGAGGCCGCCGATCGGATCGCAGGTGAGCCCGAGGTTGTGCTCCATCGCAATCTCCGCCGCGTTTTCCACCTGCAGAGGCGTGCCGCCAAGCACGGCGGCCAGTCCCGCGGCCGCCATCGAGCAGGCCGAGCCCACCTCGCCCTGGCAGCCGACTTCGGCCCCCGAGATTGAGGCCATGGTCTTGAAGATCATGCCGATAGCGCCGGCTGTCAGGAGGTACGTGCGCACTGCGTCGGTGTCGAAATCATCAAGAAACTCTGCGCAGTAGTGCATGACGGCCGGAATGATGCCGGCCGCGCCGTTGGTCGGCGCCGTCACCACGCGCCCGCCGCCGGCGTTCTCCTCGTTGACCGCGAGCGCATAGAGCGTGATCCAATCCATCGCGCGCAGCGGGTCGTTCTTGCAGGAGGGGTCTTTGCGAAGCGAGGCATACATGCCCGGGGCGCGGCGCAGGACTTGCAGGCCACCGGGAAGCACGCCCTCGCGCGCGTATCCGTTGCGCACGCATTCTTGCATGACGCTCCAGATGGCATCCAAGCCGGCGTAGATCTCCCCTTCGGGTTGCATGGAGCGCTCGTTTTCCATGGCTATCTCGGCGATCGACATGCCGGTGCGTTGGCAGATCTCCAGCAGGTCGGCGGCGGTCTTGAACGGGTAGGGGAGGTCGTCGGTCGGGGTGACTTCCTTGTGCGCGTCGTCGGCGCTGACCACGAAGCCGCCGCCGATCGAGTAGTAGGTCTCGGTGTAGATCTCTTCGCTGCCGCGCAGCGCAACGAAGGTCATCCCGTTGGGATGCCCCGGAAGCTCGGAGCGCCCGACGAGCGCGATGTCCCCGTCCGGATCGAACGCGATCGTCACGGCCCCCTCGCCGGTCATGAGATCGAGCTGGTGGTCGGCGTGAGTAGCCTGGACGACGTCGTCAACAACCATCGGATCCACGGTGGCGGGATCGGCGCCCATGAGGCCGAGCATGACCGCCTTGTCGGTGCCGTGGCCGATCCCGGTAGCGCCGAGCGATCCGTAGAGCGTGCACATCACGCGCGTGACGTCCGCGGGCAGGCTCGTGGCGAACAGGCGCGCGGCGAGCATCGGACCGACCGTGTGGGACGACGACGGCCCGATGCCGATCTTGAACAGGTCAAAGACGCTCAAACTCATGTGACGATCGTACAGCCCTATGTGGTGCTTCACACGGGCTAAGTCGGGGGAGGTCACATGGCGCGGGTATGCTTGAGCGCGTGCGTACCTTGTCTGTGCGTACACCTATGTGGAAGGAGCCCCAGTGCCGAACCTAGTGATTGACGGAGAACAACTCGAGATTAACGAGCCCGTCACCGGCATCGAACATTTCAAGGCCAACCGCGACATCATCGCGCTGCGCGTGGATGGCGAACTCATGGATCTGGATCGTGATCTCACAACGCTCGCCGATGGGGCGAATGTTGAGGGGGTTTCAATCAACGAGCAAGATGGTTTGGATATCTTGCGCCACTCGACAACGCATGTGCTCGCACAGGCCGTACAAAACAAGTTCCCGGACGTGAACCTTGGCATCGGCCCGTTCATCACCGACGGCTTCTACTACGACTTTGGCAACATCGATCCCGTCACGCCCGAACTTCTCAAGGACATCGAGAAGGACATGAAGAGGATCGTCAAGGAAGGCCAGCGCTTCGTGCGCAGGGTGATTTCCGACGACGACGCCCGGGTGGAGCTCAAGGATCAGCCATATAAGCTCGAGCTCGTCGATATGAAGGGCGGCTCGGATTCTGACAACGATCAGGCTGCCGAGGGCGCCTCGATCGAGGTGGGTGGCGACGTGCTCACCATGTACGACAACGTCAATCGCAAGGATGAGGCGGTGTGGACCGACCTGTGCCGCGGCCCTCATCTGCCCTCCACCCGACTCATCGGCAACGGCTTCGCGCTAACCCGCTCGTCGGCGGCCTACTGGCGCGGGGACCAGGCCAACGATTCTCTCCAGCGCATCTACGGCACCGCCTGGCCGAGCAAGGACGAGCTCACCGCCTATAAGACGCGCATTGAAGAAGCCCAAAAGCGCGACCACCGCAAGCTCGGCACCGAGCTTGACCTCTTCTCGTTCCCGGACGAGATCGGTTCTGGCCTCGCCGTGTTCCACCCCAAGGGCGGCATGGTCCGCATGATCATGGAGGAATACTCGCGCAAGCGCCACGTGGAAGCGGGCTATTCGTTCGTCAACACCCCGCACATCACGAAGGCCAACCTCTTTGAGATCTCCGGCCACCTCGACTTCTACGCCGACGGCATGTACCCGCCGATGCACATGGACGAGGTCAAGGACGCGGATGGCAACATCACCAAGCAGGGTCAGGATTACTACCTCAAGCCGATGAACTGCCCGATGCATAACCTCATCTTCCGCTCACGCGGCCGCTCATACCGCGAGCTCCCGCTGCGCCTGTTCGAGTTCGGCACCGTCTACCGCAACGAGCCCTCCGGCGTCGTTCATGGTCTGACCCGCGCACGCGGCTTCACCCAGGACGACGCGCACATTTACTGCACCCGCGAACAGATGAAGGACGAGCTCACAACGCTGCTCGATTTCGTCCTGTCGCTGCTCAAGGATTATGGTCTGGAGGACTTCTACCTTGAGCTGTCCACGAAGGATCCGAACAAGTACGTCGGCGACGACGAGACGTGGGAGGAAGCGACCCGCATCCTCAACGAGGTGTGTACCGCCTCGGGACTCGACCTCGTTCCGGACCCCGAGGGCGCGGCCTTCTACGGCCCGAAGGTCTCCGTGCAGGCCAAGGACGCACTCGGGCGCACCTGGCAGATGTCAACGATCCAGCTCGACTTCAACCTGCCCGAGCGCTTCGAGCTCGAATACACCGCTTCGGATGGCTCGCGCCAGCGCCCGGTCATGATTCACCGCGCACTCTTCGGATCGATCGAGCGGTTCTTCGGTGTTCTCACCGAGCACTACGGTGGCCAGTTCCCAGCGTGGCTTGCGCCGGTTCAGGTGCGCTGCGTGCCGGTGGCCGACGCGTTCAACGACTACCTCTTCGACGTGGCCGATAAGCTGCGCGCTCGCGGCGTTCGCGTGGAGGTCGATACCTCCGACGACCGCTTCGGTAAGAAGATCCGCAACGCGTCCAAGGACAAGATCCCGTTCACCCTCATTGCGGGTGGCGAGGACGTCGACGCCGGAGCCGTCAGCTTCCGCATGCGAGATGGCTCGCAGGACAACGGCATTGCCGTCGATGAGGCAATCGAGCGCATCGTTGCCGACATCGATGCGCACGTGAATCAGTGAGGTAGCGATGCTCTCTCGTAGCGGACGCCCGCTGGGCGAATTCCTCTTCGGCCCGATCGCGCGGGGCTTGGTGAAGATCGGCGTTAGCGCGAACACCGTGACTGTGGTCGGCGGGCTCCTCTCGAGCGCGTCCGCGCTCGTGTTCTTCCCGACCAACATGCTCATCGCGGGAACGATCGTGACCACGATCCTCGTCATCTTCGACAACCTCGATGGGCAGATGGCACGGATGACGGGCACGAGCTCGAAGTGGGGCGCTTTCCTCGATTCCACGATGGACAGGTTCTCGGACTCGGCCATCTTCGTCGGACTCGCGCTGTGGGGATACCTGCACGCCGACGACGCCGCGAAGTTCGCCGTCGTCACCGGCGCCCTCGCAGCGCTCGTCTTCGGATCGATCGTGCCCTACGTGCGCGCACGCGCCGAAGGCGTGGGCTACACGGCCTCGGTGGGCATTGCCGAGCGCGCTGACCGGCTGATCATGGCGCTCATCTTGATCCTGGCGATCATCTTCGGGGCGAGCCACTGGGTGATGGGCATCGGCCTGTGGATCCTCGGTGTGCTCGCGCTCGTGACGGTCATCCAGCGCATGGTCTTCGTGTATAAGCAGATGAAGGAAGCATCGGACGCGTGAATATCGTTGGCCTCTTCCGCCGCGCGATCTGGCTCGTCAAAGTGACGCCAGAGCCCGTGGGGCGCGGTATTTTCCGCGCTATCGGCACGGTGGTTGGCTGGTCAAACATGTCCGGCTCGGTTCAGGTTCGCAAAAACTACCAGCGCGTGACGCCGCTTCGCTCGGGACTCGCGCAACGGCGCCGATCGGCCAAGGCCCTGCGCTCCTACATGGACTACTACTACGAGGCGTTCCGCCTGCCAGCGCTCTCGATCGACAGCATCGTCGCCCGGGTCCGGCTGCATAACGGAGACAAGCTCGTAGAGCACCTGTCTCAGGGCAAGTCCGCCTCAGGCTCCCTGCTGCACATGGGCAATTGGGATATGGCCGGCGCGTGGGCCACGAAAGAACTGGCGCCCACGTTTTCGATCGCCGAAAAGCTCGAGCCACCTGAACTCGCGGATCTATTCCTCGACTTCCGCCGGCGCCTTGGCCTGACGATCTATCAAACCGGCGGCGTCGGCGCGATCTCGGCACTAACCCGCGACATGCGAGCCGGCAACGCATTCGTCCCACTTCTGTGCGACCGGGACCTGTCCGCATCGGGCGTGGAGGTCACCCTCGCCGGTCATCGGGCGCGCGTCGCCGTGGGCGCGGCCCTTCTCGCTCAGCGCACGGGCGAACCGATGTTCCCGGTGACGATCATCAACGAGCGGATTGACGACGACGAGCGGGCGCGCCGCGCCGGTACACGCCACGGAATCGTGTGCGTCATTGGCGATCCCATCTACGCCGACGTCCCGCCTGAGGCTGAGGCGGACGAGCGAGAAGCCGATATCATTCGAATGAACCAGGAATGGCTCGACCAGATCGAGCCGCTCCTCCATGATCACCTCACCGATTGGCATATGCTCCAAAAGGTATTCGTCGAGGATCTCGATCCGGATCGACTCGCACGTGCTCGCCGCGCAACTCCAAAGGAAGAGATATGAGAATTGGAATAGCCTGCGGATATTCCTGGGATGTGCCCGGAGGCGTGCAATACCACTGCCGCGATCTAGCCGAGGAACTCATCGGGCGCGGGCACGACGTCTCCGTCATCGCCCCTGCTCAGGAGGAGCCCGCCGAGGATTTCGTCCATCCCGTCGGGGCGGCCATTCCGATCCGATACAACGGCTCGGTTGCGCGCCTGTCCTTTGGCCCCAAGGTCAATCGCGAGGTGCGCAAGTGGCTCGCTGACGGCGATTTCGACGTGTTGCACGTGCACGAGCCCTTCACCCCGTCGGTGTCCATGCTCGCACTGATGAGCTCCACCTGCCCGGTCGTCTCAACGTTCCATACCGCGATGGATCGCTCGCGCATTTTGGCGATGGCATCGCCGCTCGTCGTGCCCATTTTGGACAAGATTCAGGCGCGCATCGCCGTGTCCGAAGAGGCCCGGCGCACCGCCGTCCAACACCTTGGCGGGGATGCCTGGATCATCCCGAACGGCGTGTTCGTCAAGGACATGCAGATTCAGGCGAAGGACGAGCGCTTCACGGGAACCAACGAAGCCCCGACACTCGCTTTTCTTGGCCGCATCGACGAACCGCGCAAGGGCCTGCCCGTCGTCGCGAAAGCCTTCCCGGCGATCCGCAAGGGGAACCCGGGGGTTCGCCTACTCGTGGCAGGGCGGGGAGACCTCGACGTCGCCCGCGCGATGTTCGGCGAGCACGCCGAGGCGGTGGAATTCCTCGGGGGAGTATCCGATGAAGACAAGGCCCTCCTGCTCGGAAGCGCGGATGCCTACCTCGCGCCGAATACCGGCGGCGAGTCGTTTGGCATCATCCTCGTCGAGGCCATGAGTGCCGGCGCGTTCGTCGTCGCCTCAGACATCCCCGCGTTCCGCGCGGTCCTGTCCGACGGCGAGTTCGGCGTCCACTTCCGCAACGAAGATCCTGAGGATCTCGCGCGGGTCGTCAACGAGGCACTCGCCGATCCTCAGCGGCGCGAGGCGATCGCGCACGCCGGCGCCGAAGCCGCATGGCGCTTCGACTGGAGCACGGTGGCCTCCCACATCCTGTCGGTTTACGAAACTGCGATCCGTACGGCCCAGATCGAGGTGGACGACGAATGACCTGGTGGCAGATCCTTCTCCCCGTTCTGGGAATCCTGCTCGTTGTGACGGGCATCGTCGCAACGCTCAGGGCCCGCTCTCTCGACCGCGTGCACAAGAACGTCACGAAATCGCGCATCGCGCTCGAACGCGCCCTCGTCGATCGGGCGCAGGCCGCTCGGGAGGTGGCTCGCTCGGGCGTCCTCGATGTTGCAAGCGCGGTCGTCCTCGCGAACGTCGCCACCGAAGCGATCGAAGCCTCGGCGCATCCGATCGTCGACGACGGATGGGAAGCCATCGCGATCGAGGACGACGCCGGGCAAACGCTTCACACGGTGGGCCAGGAGGCGCCCGATCGCCTCATCATCGAGTCCGAACTGTCTCGGGCGCTGCGCCACAGCGTGGATGAACTCGAGGCGACGAGCCCCGAGCTTGACCACCTGCACCAAGCGCGCGTGTCCGTCCAGATGACCCGCCGTTTCCACAACAACCACGTCTCGCAGGCGCGCAGAGTTCGAAAGTCTCCACTCGTGCGTACGCTTCGCCTTCAGGGCAACGCGCCTGAACCCGTGACCGTCAACCTCGACGATCGGAGTGCTGGTGAGTAATTCCTATCCGCCAGCCGCGCCGCCTCGCAGCGCATCCATCGGAGCAAACGTCCCGACGACGTGGCAAACGGCGCGCAAGCATGGCACCACTTTCTACACCGTGGTGACCGCCGTGAGTGTCATTGGCGTGCTCGCGTTCCTCAACGTGTTGCCGATGCTCATGGGCCCTGCCGGAAGCGAAGGCTTCTTCACGTCGGCGCTCTTGGCAACGATCCCGCTCGTCGTGACGTTCCTCTTCGTGTTCTACATCGATCGGTTCGAACCGGAGCCGAAGTGGCTCTACCTCGCCGCGTTGATGTGGGGTGGCGGCATCGCCATCGTGCTTGCTCTCACGGGCAACACGTGGTGGCAATCGGAGCTCGCTCCCGCCATTCTCGGTTCGGATGCCTCGCACAACGACATCAACCGCTTCACCGCGTCGATTGGCGCTCCGATCGTCGAAGAATTCGTCAAGGGCCTCGGCATCATTTTGATCTTCTTGATCTTCCGCCGGTACTTTAACGGACCTGTCGATGGCATCGTTTACGGCGCGATCATCGGTGCCGGCTTCGCCTTTACCGAGAACATCCTGTACCTCACGGCGTACTACGACAATGTCGGAACTATTTTCAAGTTGCGATACCTCGATGGCCCGCTCAGTCACGACGCCTATACGGCGCTATTCGGCTTCTTCATCGGCTTCGTCGTGTATTCGCGCTCCAAGGCATCGCTGTTCCTGTGGATCATCCCCGCGATGGCAGGCTCCATGTTCTTCCACTTCACGAACAACGACGGCCTGTACTGGATGAGTTATGACACGTACAAGTTTGTCAACAACGTGCTGCTGGGCATCCTGATCATCGGCATCGTGGTTTACAGTCGCGGCCAAGAGGTGCAGGCTGTGCGCAACGGCCTGCGCACCTACGTGGACTCGGGCTGGGTGACGGCGCAGGAAGCCACCATGGTGCTCTCGATGCGGGAGCGCGCCAACGCGCAATCCTGGGCGGAACGCACGATGCGCGCGCAGGGCGCGCCGGCGGGTATGGGCCGGAAAGCCATGAAGAGCTTCCAGATGGAGCTCGTCCAGCTCGCGCACGAACGCACGCGCCACGAGCGCCTGAGGAACGTGGGCTCCGTCGAGTATCTGACGAGCGCGAACGACAAGCTCGCCTACATGAACCACCTGCGAACGGGCTTTAGTCTTCGGTGAGCGCTGATTGGTGACTGACGAATGGCCACTTGACGCCGATGGCTTCCCACACCGCGACGCCGGCCGGTGCGTCGTGTTCAACCCGCGCGGCGAGGTCCTCCTCATCTTGGGGCACGACATCGACGACCCCAATTACCGCTGGTGGTTCACGCCGGGCGGTGGCGCCGAAGCAGGGGAGAGCCAACGCGAGGCGGCGGCACGCGAGCTTAGCGAAGAAACGGGTCTCGTCGTCGACCCTCAGCGTCTCGTCGGCCCCGTCCTTGACCGCCGCTCGACGTTCCACTTCCTACGCGTCACGCGCAAGCAAGACGAGCTGTTCTACGTCGTGAGCATTGACGAGGACGAGCAGGCGCGGATCGACTCGCGCGCGCACGTTACCCTCACCGATCAGGAAAAGACGTTGCTCGATGACATGGCGTGGTGGGACCTCGACGATCTCGCGGCCGCCGTGCGCGCCGGAGACAACGTCTTTCCCGTGGGGCTCGCCGACATGGCACGGCACTGGCGCGATGGGTGGGACGGCCAGATGCTCACCCGCATTGAGGAATAGCCCGGCGGGGGCGGTACAATACCCCCAGACCATTCGAAGGGAGCTTTTGTGGCAGGACATTCCAAGTGGGCAACCACCAAGCATAAGAAGGCAGCCATTGACGCCAAGCGCGGCAAGCTGTTTGCACGCCTCGTGAAGAACATCGAGGTGGCAGCTCGCACCGGTGGCGGCGACCCTGATGG
Source organism: Trueperella sp. (assembly GCF_043424875.1). Classification (NCBI taxonomy): domain Bacteria; kingdom Bacillati; phylum Actinomycetota; class Actinomycetes; order Actinomycetales; family Actinomycetaceae; genus Trueperella; species Trueperella sp. The sequence goes on from NZ_JBHWPL010000015.1 coordinate 13,369, forward strand.
AAACCCCACCCTGTACGACGCCATTCAGAAGGCGAAGAAGAACTCCGTGCCGAACGACAACATCAACCGCGCCGTCAAACGCGGTTCCGGTGAAGACGGCGGCGGCGTCAACTACGAATCGATCATGTACGAGGGATACGGCCCGGGCGGTGTCGCCATCCTCATGGAGGCGCTCACGGATAACCGCAATCGCGCCGCGACTGACGTGCGCGTGGGTCTGACCCGCAACGGTGGATCACTCGCCGAGCCGGGCTCCGTGTCCTACATGTTTAACCGCAAGGGCGTTGTGGAAGTGGATAAGGATGGCAACGATGAGGACGAGCTCCTCATGGCCGTCCTTGATGCCGGCGCCGAGGAAATCAACGACGAGGGCGAGGTCTTCGAGATCATCTCGGAGCCCAACGACGTCGTCGAGGTGCGTAAGGCCCTGCAGGCAGCAGACGTCGACTACAACTCTGCTGAAGTCCAGTTCGTCCCCACCGTCAAGGTTCAGGTGGACGTGACCACGGCGCGCAAGGTGATCGACCTGCTCGACGCGCTCGAGGACGTGGACGACATCCAGAACGTGTTCTCCAACGTCGATATTTCGCCCGAGGTGGCTGCCGAACTGGAGGCAGACGCCTAGTGCGCATCATGGGCGTCGATCCCGGCATGACGCGCTGCGGCATCGGGATCGTTGAATCGAACGGCGGCCGTCGAATTTCGATGGTCGCCGTCGATGTTGCCCGCACGAAACCAGAGATGGCTCCGCACCATCGATTGCTCATGATCTGGAACGCGATCGAGCACGCGATTAAGTTCTACAAGCCGGACGTGCTCGCCGTCGAGCGCGTCTTCGCGCAGGAAAACGTGCGTTCGGTGACTGGCACGGCCCAGGTGGCCGGCATCGTTATGCTCGCGGCGGCCCAGTCGGGTCTGCCGCTGGGCATGCACACGCCGTCTGAGGTTAAGGCTGCGGTGACGGGCAACGGGCGCGCGGAAAAGGCGCAGGTCCAGCTCATGGTTCAGCGCATCCTCACGCTTGATGAGCCGCCGCGCCCGAGGGATGCGGCGGACGCGTTGGCTATCGCGATTTGCCACGCGTGGCGAGGCGGCGCGCTCCATATGGAGGACACGGACCGTTCCCAGCACGGCGGCGCGGGAATGCTGCCACGCGCAGAGGGGGAAGACCTCACGCCCGCTCAGCGCATGTGGGCGAACGCCGAGCGCCTCTCGCGCAGGCACGGAGCGGTGGAGCCGAAGAAACCGTAGTTTCTCGTCTCTAGGCGTGCCTTGACCGGGGCGGGCGCCGAGCCACTACAATCAAACACGTGTTCGAATCGGAGGAACGATGATTGCATCTTTGCGCGGACCGGTCATTCGGATCACGGCACAGGACGCCGTGATTGAAGCCGGGGGAGTTGGCTACCTTGTTCTAGCGACGCCCGATACGCTCGCTGGTCTTCGGATCGGCGAGGAGGCGTTTGTGCACGTCTCGATGGTCATCTCTCGCGAGAACGAGCAGACCCTGTTCGGGTTTTCCGACGACGACGCCCGGGAGGCCTTCGAGGTGCTCAAGACCGTCTCCGGAATCGGCCCGAGGTCTGCTCTCCAAATTCTCTCCGCCCTGCCACCCAACGATTTGCGCCGCGCAATTTCCACCAAGGACGAGGCGGCGCTCGTGCGCGTCCCCGGGATCGGCAAGAAGACGGCGCAGCGCATGGTCCTCGAACTCGAGGGCAAGCTAGGCCCCGTCGTCGGCGATGTGCCGGCGTCCTCGCCGTCGTCGGACACGGATTCTGACGTCTTGGACGCGCTGGTACAGATGGGCTGGAAGGAGCACGACGCGTCCGTGGCTCTCGCCGAAGCGCACAAGAAGATCCCTGATGGCACGGTTGCGCAGCTCCTGCGCGGGGCCCTTCAAATTCTTGGTCAGCGTAGGTAGTGATGAACGAATACACGAATTCAGACGCCGGCGATATCGAGCGCGCGCAAGAGGCCGCGCTGCGTCCCAAGGTTCTCGCCGAGTTCGTCGGCCAGGAAGTGGTGCGCCAACAGCTCTCGCTCGTGCTCGAAGCGGCCGTGCGCCGCGACACTCCGGCCGACCACGTCCTCCTGGCGGGCCCGCCCGGACTGGGCAAGACGACGCTCGCGATGATCATTGCCGCCGAGATGAACGGCGCGTTGCGCCTGACCTCAGGCCCCGCCATCCAGCACGCCGGCGATCTGGCCGCCGTGCTTTCCTCGCTCCAAGGGGGCGATGTGCTGTTCATCGACGAGATTCATCGCCTTGCCCGCACGGCGGAGGAGATGCTCTATCTGGCGATGGAGGATTTCCGCGTGGACGTCATGGTAGGCAAGGGCCCGGGCGCCACATCGATCCCGTTGCCGCTGCCACCGTTCACGGTTGTGGGCGCGACGACGCGCGCGGGCATGCTCCCGGCGCCGCTACGCGACCGCTTTGGATACACCGCTCAGCTCGACTTCTACTCGGTGCCCGAGCTTGCCACGATCGTCGAGCGCAACGCGATCAAACTCGACGCCGAGCTGACTTCCGAGGCTGCCAGCGAAATCGCCTCGCGTTCGCGCGGCACGCCGCGTATCGCGAACCGCCTCCTGCGCCGCGTTCAGGACTGGGCGCAAGTGCGCGGCAGTGGAATTCTTGATATCGAGGCCGCGATGTCCGCCCTCGAGGTGTTCGAAGTGGATGAGAAGGGGCTCGACCGCCTCGATCGCGCCATCCTCGATGCTCTGTGCACTCGCTTTAACGGCGGCCCGGCCGGGCTGAGCACGCTGGCCGTCTCGGTGGGTGAAGAGAAAGACACGGTGGAGGTGGTGGCGGAGCCGTACCTCGTGCGTGAGGGATTCATCGTTCGCACCCCGCGCGGGCGTATGGCCACCGATCTTGCCTGGAAGCACCTTGGGCTCACCCCGCCAGACGCAACGCTGTTCTTTTAAGCCGGTTTCGTGACTGGCTCCACCGCGCTTATTCTTTAGTCGCCTCGTCTTTGTGAGTAGACTCGTCAAGTTAACGTGAGAAGGAAAGAGAGGCAGACCAAGCATGGAAATGATCATTTTGATCGTCATGATGGTGTTGCTGTTTTGGTTTATGAGCCGCGGCGCACGCAAGACCCAGCAAAGGCAGATCGAACAGCGTAACGAGGCGCTCGTCGTCGGAAATAACGTCGTTACCCAGGCCGGATTCCTCGGCCGCGTGGTGGATATCGACGGCGATGCTGTGACCCTCGAGTCGCCCTCGGGCGAAGAATCGGTCTGGCTGCGTACGGCCATCGTCGCGCAGATGGATATTCCACTGGGCGACTCCGGTGAGGACACGGACGGCTACGTTGCGGACGAGTCCGATGACCTCCCGCAGCCTGGCAGCGGCCGGATTACCAACACGTCGCCCTTTGTTGACGACGACGGTAACCCCACAAGTCAGAAGTAATTCTCGGCGCAGTTCAAAGGAAGACCGTGTCTCTATCTCATGAGGAAGAGGACGATCAGCCCAAACCGATTCGGCGGCTGATCGTCCTCGCCATTGTTCTTGCGGCCCTGCTCGGCTCGCTTATTGCAGGGACTCTCACCACTGACAAGTCCCGCTTCACGCCCGATCTGGCCTTGGACCTCGAGGGCGGCACGCAGATTATTCTCACGCCCGTGACCACCGACGGCTCCGAGGTGACGAGCCAGGATATCCGCGAGGCGATCAACATCATCCGCCAGCGCGTGGATGCCACGGGCGTTGCCGAAGCAGAGATCACGGCGCAGGGCGGTTCGAACATCATCGTGTCCCTGCCCGGCCAGCCGAGCCAGGAGACGCTCGATCTCGTTCGCACGTCGGCCGTGCTTCGCATGCGGCCCTCGCTTACGATCCTCGACCCGGCTCCGTTGGATGCCGCTTCCGTGGTCAGCACACTTGGCCCCGACGGCGAGGGCATGGATCCGGCGACGATGACGCCCGACGAGGTCGATGCGGCTATCCGCCAGCTCGCAGATATCGACGGCGACGGCGAACTGGCAACCGAGCCCGTGCAGGAACCGGCCAACCCCTCTGACCAAGCGTGGATCACCGAGCAGCTGCTCTACGAGGCGTACACGCTCGACTGCACGGTCCCCGATACGCGTCCCGCCTCGGAGACGGACAACCCGAACGCCGGCGTCGTCGCCTGTAGTCTCGAAGATCAGACCAAGCACGTTCTTGGCCCGGCCGAGCTCGACGGCTCGAATCTTACGACGGCCTCGTCCTCGCCGGCGACCAACCAGCAGGGTGTGCCGACCGGCGGGTGGGCAGTGAACATGTCCTTCGATTCCGAGGGCGCTCAGATCTTCGCGGACGTCACCGCGCGGCTGGCCACCTTGCAGTACCCGCAAAACGCGTTCGCGGCCGTGCTCGATGGCAACGTCATTTCCTTTGCAACCGTCAGCTACACGATCGCGGGCGGCGAGGCACAGATTTCTGGAAACTTCAACGCCGATCAGGCTGCGGCACTTGCCAACCAGCTGAAGTTCGGCTCGCTGCCGCTCCAGTTCGAAGTCCAATCCGAAGAGCAGATCTCGGCAACGCTCGGCTCCGAGCAGTTGACCTCCGGACTCATCGCTGGCGTGGTCGGCCTGCTACTGATCGTCCTCTACATGATCTGGCAGTACCACGCCCTCGGCGCGATTGCCGTGGGATCGATCCTGCTCTCAACGGGCACCTCGTATCTCATCATTTCGCTGCTCTCGTGGACGATGGGGTATCGCCTGTCGATGGCGGGCGTGCTCGGCATTATCATTTCGATCGGCGTGACGGCGGATTCGTTCATCGTCTACTTCGAGCGAATCCGAGACGAGATCCGAGATGGCCGATCGATCCCCGCAGCCGTTGAGCGCGGCTGGAACCGCGCCAAGCGAACGATTATTATTTCCGATTTCGTCAACCTCGTCGCGGCCGTCGTGCTGTACTTCCTTACGGTGGGTTCGGTGCGCGGATTCGCGTTCACACTCGGTGTGACGACGCTGCTCGATTTGTTCATCGTCACGATGTTCACCTACCCGCTCATGACCCTCATCGCCAAGACGTCGTTCTTTGGCGAGGGCAAGCGCGGATCGGGCATGGACCGCATCAAGCTGGAGGCCGCGCCGCGCTATCGAGGCCGCTCGCTGCCGTCGTCGTCGGCGAAAAAGCCGAAGCCGAAGAAGAGTAAGTCGATGGTGACGTCGGATGGCGTGGAGATCCACGACTACGAGCTGCCAGACGCGCGGTTCACCGACGCGGGAGCGCCCGGGTTCCAGGCCGACGATTCAGACCTCAAACCGGGGGAGTCGCTGGCGAAGAAACGCGCGCGGCAACGCCGTGAGGCGCGCAAGGCTCAGCAGGACGGGGAGGACGCATAATGTCAATGTACTCTGTGGGTAATTCCCTTTACACGGGCCGCCGCTCGCTCAACATCGTCGGGCGCCGCAAGGTCTGGTTCTCCGTGGCGATCTTCTTCGTTCTCGCCTCGCTCGCATCATTCTTTATCCGCGAACCGAACCTCGGAATTGAGTTCCGCGGCGGTTCGCAGTTCACGGTCTCGGGCACCGAGCTCTCCGAACACCAGCCCGCCTACGACGTGATCTCGGAGGTCTCCGACTCCGTGCCGCGTGTCTCGAACGTTGGCCAAGAATCCGTGCGCGTCCAGACCGAGGAGCTCGGCGACCAGGCCACGCAGGATGTGCGCCGCGAACTCGCCGAGGCCTACGGCGTCCAGGAAAGCGAAGTGACCTCCACGTTCATCGGCCCCTCGTGGGGTCAAGACATCTTGGCGCAGGCGATCCGGGCAATGATCATCTTCATGGTGGCGATCTCGATCGTCCTCATGGCCTACTTCCGATCGTGGACGATCGCCGTGGGCGCGATCGGCGCTCTGCTTCACGACTTCGTGGTCACGCTCGGTGTGTACTGGGTGCTCGGCCTCGAGGTTACGCCGGCGACGGTCATCGGCCTGCTGACGATCATGGGCTATTCGCTCTACGACACGGTGGTGGTGTTCGACAAGGTTCGTGAGAATACGACGGAGCTGACCGAGCAGCACGAGTTAACCTATGCCGAAGAGGCGAATCTCGCGATCAACCAGACGTTGATTCGCTCGCTCAACACCTCGATCACCGGCATTTTGCCCGTCCTGGCCGTGCTCGTGATTGGCGTGTGGATCCTCGGAGCCGATACGCTGCGCGATCTGTCACTCGTCATGTTCGTGGGCATGTTGCTCTCCGCCATCTCGTCGATCTTCGTGGCCGCGCCGTTGGCGGTTGCGCTCGCCGAGCGAAGCCCCGAGATCCGCGCCCACACCGAAGAGGTTCTTGCCCGCCGCGGTGAGAACCCAGATCCACTACCTGATACCACTGAGAGGGCGACGAAGCCCTCCGGTAACATATCGACCGAACGTGTAGCCGGTGGCCATCGCGGCCAAGGCGCACAGCCCAAGCGACAGAAGAAAAAGAGGAAAAAACGATGAGCAGTGACGCCATCTTTCCAGAAGACACCGTTGAACTTGTGAAGTCTCACGTGCGAGAAGTCGATGACTTCCCGGCACGCGGGGTGCTCTTCCGTGATATCACGCCACTAATTGCAGACGGCGAAGCATTCTCCTCGCTCATCCAGATCCTGGCTGACCGATACCGTGGCAAGTGCGACGCCGTCGCCGGCCTCGAGTCACGTGGATTCATCCTCGGCGCTCCACTCGCTCACGAGCTTGGCGTGGGAATGCTGACGGTGCGTAAGGCTGGGCGTCTGCCCGGTCCGGTCGTCAGCGTTGACTACGACCTCGAGTACGGATCGGCTCGCATGGAGCTTCAGCCGTTCACGGTCGAAGACGGCATGCGCGTTCTTGTGATCGACGACGTGCTTGCGACCGGCGGCACCGCGGGCGCGGCGTTCCACCTCATCGAGAAGGCCGGCGGCAAGCCCGCTGGTCTGTGCGTGCTGCTCGAGCTCACCGAGCTCAACGGCCGCGGCTACCTCGGCGAGCGCTACGAATACCCCGTGGAGTCCGTTATTTCCTACTAGGGGCGCTGACCAGCGTGACTGCAGGTCACGTTGGCGTATAATCACTACATGGAAACACCATCGGTTCAAGATCAAGAGCCGCGAATTCGTTCGCGACTATCGTGGCTCGGGCGCAGGAGCGATACTCCTGCGCTTCTCGAACCGCTCATGCGCGCCATCGGCACACGCAAACTCGATAAGGCGCGCATCATTCGCGCCTACGTCACGGCCGAGAACGCGCACGAGGGTCAGGCGAGGAAGTCTGGCGAGCCGTACATTACCCACCCGGTCGCGGTCGCCACGATTCTTGCCGAGCTCGGCATGGATGAGGACACGCTAGTCGCGGCGCTCTTGCATGACACAGTGGAGGATACGAGCTATTCGCTCAAGCAGCTCCAGCGCGACTACGGCAATACGGTGGCGCTCCTCGTCGACGGCGTGACGAAGCTGGACAAGGTGGAGTACGGCGAGGCGGCTCAGGCGGAAACGGTTCGCAAGATGGTCATTGCGATGGCCAAGGACATCCGCGTTCTGCTCATCAAACTCGGCGATCGCCTGCACAATGCGCGCACGTGGAAGTACGTGGAGTCGGGATCGGCTCAGAAGAAGGCGCGCGAAACACTCGAGATCTATGCTCCGCTGGCCCATCGCCTCGGAATGAACTCGATCAAGTGGGAGCTTGAGGATCGCTCCTTCAAGGAGCTCTATCCGGCCGTCTACTCAGAAATCGAGCGGATGGTTCAAGATCGCGCGCCCGAGCGCGAGCGCTATATCGCGCAGATGAAGACAGAGCTGGAGCGTGAGCTTCAAAAGGCCCGGATCAAGTGCACGATCTCTGGGCGCCCGAAGCACTATTACTCGATCTATCAGAAGATGATTCTGCGCGGGCGCGATTTTGAAGATATTTACGATCTGATCGGCGTGCGCGTGCTGGTCGAGGAGATTCAGGACTGCTATACGGCGCTTGGCATTGCCAACTCGCTGTACGTGCCCGTGCAGGGGCGCATTAAGGATTACATCGCATCGCCCAAGTTCAATCTGTACCAGTCGATCCACACCACCGTGTTGGGCCCGGGTTCGAAGACCGTTGAGATTCAGATTCGCACCTTCGATATGCACAAGCGCGCCGAGTTCGGCGTGGCCGCGCACTGGCGTTACAAGGAGAATCCGAGCGCTGCGAAGCTCGACGAGAGCGCTCAGGCCGACACCCAGCTCGAGTGGCTGCGCCAGCTCGTTGACTGGCAGCGAGAGACCGCCGACCCGAAGGAATTCCTCGATTCGCTGCGCTACGAGATGTCGGGCTCGCAGGTCTACGTGTTCACCCCGATGGGCGAGGTCATGGAGTTGCCGAGCGGATCGACGCCGGTCGACTTCGCCTACGCCGTTCACACCGAGGTCGGGCATCGAACGGTCGGCGCGAAGGTCAACGATAAGCTCGTGACGCTCGATCACCGCCTCGAATCTGGCGATAGCGTCGAGATCATCACCACCAAGGCCGAGGATGCGGGCCCCTCTCAGGGCTGGCAGGAGTTCGTGGCCACGCCGCGTGCTCGCTCGAAGATCAAGTCGTGGTTTACTAAGTCGCGCCGAGAAGAAGCGATCGACCAGGGCAAGGACAAGCTCGCGAAGGCAATCCGCCGCAAGAACGAGCCCGTTCAGCGCCTCATGTCGCACGAGACGCTCAAGGCTGTCGCCCAAGACCTTTCGCGATCCGACGTCACCGAGCTCTACGCGGCGATCGGTGAGGGGACGATCTCGGCGGAGACGGTGGTCCGGCGGCTCATATCGAGCCAGGGCGGGCGCGCCGGCGTCGAAGAGACGATGGCCGAGGCAGTCACGCCCACGCGTATTCAGCACCAGCAGATCGGCGCGACGTCGTCCGCCGTCGTCGTCTCCGATATGGAACAGACGGACGTGCTCGTCAAGCTCGCCAAGTGCTGCACGCCCGTGCCGCCGGACGAGATCGTCGGGTTCATCACCCGCGGGAACGGCATCTCCGTGCACCGCAAGGATTGCCGCAACATGCGTTCGCTGCGCCGAGAGCCGGAGCGGTTCATCGAGATCGCGTGGGCCGATGACGCCGATGGCAACGTCTACCTCGTCCAGATTCAGATCGAAGCACTCGATCGCAAGGGGCTCCTTGCCGACATCACGCGGGCGCTGTCCGAACACGACATCAACATGCTCACCGGTTCGATGAATACGTCGAATGAGCGCGTGGCGCGGTTGAACTTTACGTTTGAGATGGCCGATCCCCATCACCTTCAGCAGGTACTCAGAGAGATCCGCAAGATCGAGGGCGTGTACGACGCCTATCGGCTCACTGGCTCGGAGAAGGCCTCGCTACGCCGAGATCGCGAGGCAACTGGCTAAGGATCGCGCGCGCTCGCACGATCCTGCCCAGCGATCGGCGCGTGGCAAGCTTTTCGATGTTCCCCACGCTCGTCCCGGCCCGCACCAGCGCACAGATGTACTCAATGGCGTGATCCTCGCGGTGAATGAGCAGGTCGAGGGCGGTTCGTTCGAGGCTTGTGACCTGCTGGCCGCCGATCACGACGAGGTCCTCGCGCGGCACCTCCCGCGCAATGTCGATCTGCTCGGCCAGCGGTGGAGTGTGAAGTCCTGTATGGACCCACAGGGCGCTCTCGCGGTGGAGTACGCCGTCCGAATACTGCATCGCGAGGATTCTCCCGCGATCGGCAGGGGAGCGGGTGAGGTCAATCCCCACGAATCCGATGGTTCCCAGTTCGACCATCAGGCCTTCGCGGGCGAGGCAACGCCCGCCGTGCCAGTCGGCAAGGCTTACGGGTTCGAACACGTGGAGGCTCATGTGACCAGACCATCACACAAGCTAGGCGTCCTGCGCGCTCTACCCACACATGTGGACAACGAAGCGGGGGCCGTCGCCGGCCTCCGCTTCGAGTTGGAAACTATTCGAGCTGGATATTAGTCGTCCTGGACTGCTGCGAGCCAGGCCTTGCGCGCCTGGAGCGCGTCCTCGTATTCCTTGACCTTCTTCTCGTCGGCTACGGCCTTGGCCTCAGCGATCTGCTCTTCGAGCTCATCGATGAGGCTCTGGAGCTGCTCGGCCATACCAGCGGAGCGCTCGTCCTTTTCAGGATCGGACTTCTTCCACTGCTCGGATTCTGCGTTGCGGATCTGGTTCTCAATATCGCGCATGCGGCCCTCGGTGCGCTGCATGTCGGCGCGCGGCACGCGGCCAATCGCATCCCACTTCTCGCCGATCGCGCGGATCTGAGCCTTCGCGTGATCAATGTTCGTCACCGGGACGAGCTTCTCCGCCTCGGCCAACAGCTCGAGCTTGAGATCGCGGTTGGCCGCGAACTCCTCATCGAGTTGACTGTTAAACGCGTTGCGGGCCTCGTAGAAGTGGTTCTGCGCGGCCGAGAACCGCTCCCAGAGCGCGTCGTCGTCGCGCTTGTTCGTGCGACCAGCGCGCTTCCACTCAGACATGAGATCGCGGAACTGACCCGAGGTCGGGCCCCAATCCGTCGAATCCTGAATCGCCTCGGCGCGTGCGATGAGGTCTTCCTTGCGTGCCGTGACTTCCTTACGCTCCGCGTCCTTGCGTGAGAAGAACTGGCGGCGGTGGCGATCGAAGGTCGTGCGCGCGGAGGAGAATCTCTTCCACAGTGCCTCTTCGGAGGGGCGATCGATGCGCGGGGAGTGTCGCTGCGCGTACTTCCACTGGTCGAGCAGGTTCGTGAGTTCCTGGCGGGAGTTCTTCCAATGCGTGCGCTGGGGATCCTGCGCCGCAACGGCCTCGGCAGCCTCCACGATGGCCGTGCGCTCCTCGAGCGATTGCTTCTTGGCCTCTTCGCGCTCGGCCTTAACCTGCTGACGGCGCTCATCGGCCGTTCCCTCGAGGGTTTCCACACGCTGGCGCAGCGCGTCAACATCGCCGACGACGGCCGGCTCCTTGAGCTGATCCTGAAGCGACTTGATGGACGCGTTGATCTCCTCGGGGGTGATGTTCGCGACGCGCGCCTCGAGCAGGCTCACCTGATTTTCCAGATCGAGATAGCGGCGAACGTAGAGGCCCAGCGCATCCTTTTCGTTGCCGTCCACGGCATACTGGCCGACGACGCGCTCAGACTCGGAGCCTGAGGCGCGAAGCCAGACATTGCCCTCGTCATCCACGCGGCCCCACTTCGCGGCTTCGGCAGCGGCGGCGTCGTCGATATCGGGCAACGGCGCTGCAACGCGCGCGGGCGTCGGGCGCTTGGGGGTCGGCGGCGGGGTAGGAGTGCGCTCGGTGGTCGGAGCCTCGTCAGTCTGCGGAGTTTCGGGCGTCTGCTCAGCCTCCGGGGTGACAGGGGTCTCGGGTGTCTCTGGCGTCTGCTCAGTCTCCGGCGTCTGCTCAGCCTCCGGGGTCTCGGGGGTCTGGGGCGTCTGCTCAGCCTCGTCTGCCTGCTGCGGCTCGTCTGCCGCGGGCTCCTCGGCCTCGTTCACCTCTGGCTCTTGGGCCGGGTCCACCTGCTGTTCATCGGTGCTCACGTCAGCCGCATCTGTGGCGGTGTCAGTCTCGACAACCTCTGGGATTTCGGTTGCTTCTTCTGGCTGCTTCGGAACATCGGTGTTCGTTGGCTGGTTCGTGGGCTCGGTCATGAGTTATCTCCTCAGTAGACGGGGTTGGCCAGTGGCCACACCGTGCGCGTTATCACAGGGTAGTCTACGCGCTTCGGCACAATATTTTGCAGTTGTTCGCCGTGCTTCGATTGCTCCGGCCCTCACCAGCGCATTTCAGGTACCGTAGAGCCATGATTTTCTTGCGCAACTCACAGACGTATCTCGAGGCGAACACCTATATTCTTGCCGACGACGACGCGAAGGAAGCCCTCGTCGTCGACACGGGTGCTGGCTCGCACGCGTGGATCCCGGAGGCACTGGAATCGCGCGGACTCACCCTCGGCGCCGTCCTCCTCACCCACGGGCACGCCGATCACGTGTGGGACGTTGCGACGGTTGCGGGGGATGCGCCCGTCTATCTCCCGGCGCCTGACATGTACCGAATGGAGAACCCGATCGGCATGGCGCCCGCGGATCCCACGCGGGACCTCGTTCTTTCTCGTCTCGGATTCCAACCGTGGTCCAAGCCTCATGACCTGCGTGAGCTACCTGCCGAGATGCTTTCAGGGCCGTTCGAAATCGTCGCTGGCATCACGATGCGCGCCGTGCCCGCTCCCGGCCATACGGAAGGCTCCACCATCTTCCTGCTCGAGGGCGATCCAACGCCGGACCGGGAAGGTGCCATGATGAGCACCGGCCGTGCGGAACAGATCATGCTTGCGGGAGACGTCCTGTTTAACAACGGCGTGGGGCGCACGGATCTTCCCGGAGGGGATGAGGAGAAGATGGCTGCGACCTTGCGCCTCCTCGTTCAGATCATCAAGCCCGAAACGTACGTATTCCCCGGGCACGGCCCACACACCACCATGTTCCACGAGGTGCGCCACAACGCGTTTTTACACCACGCGATGAGCTAAACACTCGCTGATTCGGCGGATTACCGCCAGAGGTGGAACAATAGGCCCATGGCAAAAATTGCACCTATCTCCGGATTTCCCGAATGGCTCCCTGCTGGACGCATCGTCGAACAGCGCATGATTGATCTCCTTCGCGAGACATTCGAGCTCAACGGATTCTCCGGAATCGAAACGCGCGCAGTGGAACCGGTTGAGCGCCTCCTGTCCAAGGGCGAGACGTCCAAAGAGATCTACTTGCTGCGCCGCCTTCAAGACGAGGCGGGCGCCGATTCCGAGCTCGGGCTCCACTTCGACCTGACAGTCCCGCTTGCGCGCTACGTGCTGGAAAACTCCGGGCACCTCGACTTCCCGTTCCGCCGCTACCAGATTCAAAAGGTCTGGCGCGGTGAGCGCCCGCAAGATGGCCGCTTCCGCGAGTTCTTGCAGGCGGACGTCGACGTCGTCGGGCAGGACACGCTCGCATTCCACCACGAAATCGAACTTCCGCTCGTCATGGTTGATGCCCTGTCGAAGCTGCCCATCCCACGAGTGACGATCCAGGCGTCCAACCGCAAGGTCGCCCAAGGTTTCTACGAGGCAATCGGCATCGAGGACGTCGATGAAACGCTGCGAATCATGGACAAACTCGACAAGGTCGGCCCTAAGGCCATCATCGAGATGCTGTCCGACGGCGTGGGAGCCAGTGACGATCAGGCCCGCCTCGCGCTCGAGCTTGCGGAGATTTCAGGCGACGACGCCGGCGTGGCCGATCGCGTCCTCGCCCTCGGCCACCGCTCGGAGCTGCTTGACCAGGGTCTTGAGGAGCTCGTGGCTCTCGTGGAGGGCGCCAACGAGCTCATCCCTGGATCGCTGAGCGCCGATCTTCGAATTGCTCGCGGTCTCGACTACTACACGGGTTCGGTCTACGAATCCACGCTCGAAGGTCACGAGGATCTGGGCTCGGTGTGTTCGGGCGGGCGTTACGATTCGCTCGTCTCAGATGGTCGTAAGACGTACCCCGGCGTCGGACTTTCGATTGGCGTCTCGCGCATTCTCGCGCGCGTTATTGGTCAGGACCTCGTCACGCCGTCGCGCAAGGTTCCAACCACCGTGCTCGTGACGGTCAACGACGAGGGAGAACGCCGCCACGCGGAAAAGACCGCTCAGAGCCTGCGGCGCCGTGGCATTAGCGCAGAGGTGTCGCCGAACTCGGCAAAGTTTGGCAAGCAGATTCGATACGCGGACCGCCGCGGCATCCCCTACGTCTGGTTCTCGATGGACGAGGGGGAGCAGGTCAAGGACATCCGCTCTGGCGACCAGGTTGCGGCCGATCCGAGCGCGTGGATGCCACCGGCTGAGGATCTGACGCCCGAGCTGCGCGCCCCCGTCGAGCCAAACCATTCAAGGGATGCCCATGAGTGAGGAACTGAGCACGCCCACCTCGCGAGTTGGCCAAGTGCTTCGGCCTTTTCGCCAAGCGCTGGCCAATCTTCGCTTCCCACTTGAGGTGAGCGGTGCTGGGGACGCGGCACTGACGTATCAGGACGTCCTCAATCAGCTCGATGACTACGTGATCCCGCGATACGACTCGCTCGAGGCCCCGCTGTTGGCAGTCTTCGGCGGATCGACGGGTGCCGGTAAATCCACGCTGATTAACTCCATCGTGGGTGAGGTCGTGGCGCTTGCCTCTGCCATCAGGCCGACGACGCGCCGGCCGCTACTTCTTTACAACCCCGCCGACGAGGGCTGGTTTACCGACCAGCGCATCTTCCCGAACCTCGCGCGAGTCACCTCGCACGGCCCAAGCGATCTTGGATCGACCGGACAAGCCGGAGACGAGCTCGAGGTTCGCGGAACCGACCTCGTTCCACGCGGCATCGCCCTGCTAGATTCACCCGACATCGATTCCGTGGTGGTGGAGAACCGTCAGCTCGCCGCTCAGTTCCTGGCAGCCGCCGACCTGTGGGTATTCGTCACTACCGCCGCCCGCTACGGAGACGCGATTCCGTGGGCGATGCTCGATGACGCGGCTGAGCGCAACGTCGTCGTCGCTATTATCCTCAACCGGGTGCCGGCGGGAACCGGCGCCGAGGTGCGGGCCGATCTCGATCGCCTGCTCGCCGAACGCGGGCTCGAACACGCGCCGCTGTTCATGCTGTCCGAGCAGCAGCTCGACGCCGAGGGGCGGGTAGCGGCCGACGACGTGGCGCCGATTCGGGGCTGGCTCGAGGGCCTGGCGGCGGACGCTGCCGTGCGAGCCTCGGTGGCGCGGCAAACGCTCAGCGGAACCGTCAACGCACTCGTCAGCAACGGCGAATACATGCTGACCAGCTACGACGAACAGATCGCTGGCGTCGATTCGCTGCGCTGGGACATCTACTCGGCCTTCGAACAGGCGCTGGACAACGTTGCGCGGGACGTCTCCGACGGAACGATGCTGCGCGGCGAGGTGCTCGCTCGCTGGCAGGACGTCGTCGGAACAGGGGAGTGGGCGCGAAAGCTCGAACAGGGCGTCTCCACGATCCGTGACAAGATTTCCGGATTCTTCCGCGCCACCGTGGATACCGCGCCGGTCGAGGTTGCCATCGAGGACAACCTGCACACGCTCATCATGGGAGAGGCGGACCAGGCGAATGCGCGCGTCAAAGACGCGTGGAGCCACGGCATCGCCTCCGACCTCGTGGCCAGCGCGCGAGAGAACCTCAGATCCACCCAGGAGCGCAGCGAGGAAGCCGCGCGCCTTGTGCGAGAGTGGCAGACCGATCTCATCTCGATGATCCGCGCCGAGGGCGAGGGCAAGCGGATGACGGCCCGAGCTCTGGCGTTCAGCGTCAATGCCGTGGGCACGGCGCTCATCATCGTTGTGTTCGCCTCAACCGGCGGGCTCGTGGGCGGCGAGGTCGCGGTTGCGGGCGGAACGGCCGTCGTAGCACAGCGCGTGCTCGAAGCCGTCTTCGGCGACGACGCCGTGCGCCGGATGGCCGCGCAGGCACGCGATGGCCTTCAAGAGCGCGTCGCGCAGTTCCTCGCTGAGGATAAGAACGCGTGGCTCACAGCGCTTGATGGCTTGGGCGTGAACCACGAATTGCGCGGCGAATACGCGAACGCGCTGAGCGACCTGATCGATGCCAGACATGTAGATGGGAGGTCACTGTGAGTCTGACCGAAGCCATTGGCGATCTGCACGCCGCGCTGGACATCGGCGCGAAGCGCATGCCAGACCTCCTCGGCGAATCCACCGCAATTTTGGACAAGGCGGTCGAGCGCCGATCGCTCGGCGCCGATGTGACGATCGTGGCCCTTGCGGGATCGACAGGCGCCGGCAAATCGTCGTTGCTCAACGCGTTGGTGGGCCGGCAGATTGCGCGAACGAGCGCGATTAGACCGACGACGTCGGAGGCGCTCGCCGTGACGAATACCCAGGCGGCCGACGTGCTCGACTGGCTTGAGATCCACGAACGCCACGAGGCTGACCTCACCGCCGCGGGCGGGATGGTGCTCATTGACTTGCCCGATATCGATTCCACGGAGTTTGTGCACCGGGAGACGGCGAAGAAGCTGACCTCGCTCGTGGACGTCGTCGTGTGGGTTCTTGATCCGCAAAAGTACGCCGACGCCGTGGTGCACGAGGACTATCTATCGAATCTGGCCGAACACGCGGCCACGACGATCGTGGTGCTCAATCAGGCGGACCGCTTGGACGATGAGACCCTGACGAACGTTGTGAGCGACGCCGAGAGGCTCATGCGCGAGGACGGCCTCGAGGTCGATGTCATCCCGACGTCGGCGGTCACTGGCCGCGGGCTCGTGAAACTGTGGGAGCGCCTGGACCGAATCGTCGAAGACAAGTCCGCAGCCGATGAGCGTCTGGCGGCCGATATTCGCACCGCTGGTCGCAACATGGTTGGCGGCATTCACACTCGCGGAGGCAAAAAGCCTGGCCAAGCGACGGATCCGGACTTCACCCCCGTGGCAGCCGCGCTGGCGAAGGCCGGGGGCGCCGACGTCGTCGCTGATGCCGCCGCCGGCTCGTACACGAAGCGGGCTCGGGCGGCGAGCGGCTGGCCGGTCACGCGTTGGCTCGCGCAGCGCAAGATTGATCCGCTCAAGCGATTGCGCCTAGACGGGGATCGAGCGCAGGTGACGGGTACGAGTGAGTACGTGTCGCCCGCGCTGGCGACTGCTGCGCAGGGCAGGGTGCGAGACTACGTCGACGAATCGACGGCGCACATGCCGCGCGAGTGGGCGCGAGATGTGCAGAGCGAGATGGGCGAGCGGGCCGAACGCTTCTTGACCGGGATTGACCGCGTGGTGACCGGCGTCGATGTTGAAGCCAAGCGCCGGCCGGCGTGGTGGTTCGTGTTCAATCTTTTGCAGTGGCTCGCCCTCATCGTGGCGATCGTGGGTGGCGTGTGGCTGCTGCTCCTCATCTTCGCTGACACGCTCAAGCTCCAGCTCGGCGAGCCTCCCGCGTGGGGCATTTTCCCCGCGCCCACGATCATGCTGGTTGGCGGCCTGTTACTTGGCTGGCTACTGGCGGCCATCGGGCGAGCTTTGGCAGGAGCCGGCGCGAACCGGACGCGCGAGAGGGTGCGGCGGCGCCTCGCTACGGCGATCGGCGATGAGGCGAGGGCGGAACTCCTTACTCCGCTAGAGGAGGAACGCGCCACCTATGCGAGGTTCTTCGACCTGCTCGGATCGCTGGCACGCGCCGCGTCCTAGTCCGACCAGATCGCCGAGCACAACGAACGGGCGGGCCGATGCATGGGCATGGCCCGCCCGCTGTGTTAGGTGATAGATCGTTAGCGGAAGTTGCGCGGCTTTCGGCCGGGCTTCCCACGGCGTCCAGACCTGCGATCGCCGCGACCCTCACCAAAGCGGCGGCCAGAGCGCTGCTCGTCGCCAAACTTGCGGTCCGCGCGGTACTTGCGGTGGGCGCGGTCGTCGGATTGGCGCGGGCCCGTGTCACGCGAAATGTTGAGATTGCGGCCGGAGACTCGAGCGTTCGAGATCTTCTTCTGGGTGCCGGCGTCGATCTCTCGATCGATCTCGACCAGCGAGAAGGTCGGGTAGATATCGATGCGGCCGAGCTGCGAGCCGGTCAGCCCGCCCTCGCCGGTCAGTGCGCCGACGATGGCGCCGGGGGAGACGCCGTCGCGGCGGCCCACCTCAACGCGGTACATCGTGCCATCGCCCTCGAAGGTGCGCGGCTTGTTCTTCGCGCGGCGATCACCCTTGCCGCGGCGCTCGCCCCGGTCCTCGAAGGACACGGTCAGGCGTTCAGGCTCGTCGTCGGCCTGCGGACCCGGATCGCGCACGCCCAACGCGAGGAGCGCGGCAATGAGGTCTTCGGGAGACATGCCCTTCTCGCCCTGGAGCTGCTCGGTGCGGAACTCGTCGATGACCTCGCGATAGACGGACAGTCGGCCAGCCTCGTAACGAACCTTCGCCTGCTCAACGAGTTTGCGAGCACGCAGCCCGGAGACCTCGGCGGGAGTCGGGAGCTCCACTTGGCTCAGGTGTGCGCCGGTAATCTGCTCGATGCGGCGTAGGCGCGAGCGCTCCTTCGGAGTCACGAAGGTCAGCGATGTTCCTTCGCGTCCGGCGCGGCCGGTACGGCCAATGCGGTGAACGTAGGTCTCAGCTTCGCGCGGCACATCGTAGTTGACCACGAGGCCGATGCGTTCCACGTCGAGGCCGCGGGCGGCCACGTCGGTGGCCACGAGCACGTCGAGCGTGCCAGAGCGCAGGCGCTCCACGAGCTTTTCGCGATCACGCTGCTGGACGTCGCCAGAGAGCGTCGCGGCATGCACGCCACGCGTGGTCAGTTCGATCGCCAGGTCCTCGGCCGTGGCGCGCGTGCGCACGAACACGAGCGCGGCGTCGGCCGCCGTCGTCGCCAAAACGCGGGCAAGCGCGCCGATCTTGTGACGCGAGGGGACGACGGCGAACGTCTGCGTAATCGTGCCGATCGTCGATGCCGGAGGTGTCACGGTAACCTCCACCGGATCCGTCATGTGATTGCGCGCGACGTTGCGAATCTGCTTGGGCATCGTGGCGGAAAACAGTGCGGTGATGCGCTCGCTCGGAAGGTCCGAGGCGATCTTCTCCACGTCCTCGGCAAAGCCCATACGAAGCATCTCGTCGGCCTCATCGAGAACGAAGTAACGCACGCCGCCGAGCTTGAGCGCCCCGCGGTCTATGAGATCCATGATTCGGCCGGGGGTTCCGACGACGACCTGAGCGCCGTCGCGAATCTTGCCAATCTGCGGGCCATAGGGCGAGCCGCCGTAGACGGCCACAACGCGCAGACCCGTGGTCTGGGACGCGAATTCGTCAATCGCATCGGCGCCCTGAACGGCAAGTTCGCGGGTCGGAGCGAGCACGAGCGCCTGAACCTGCTGGAGGTCCGGATCCACGTGCGTAATCATTGGCAGGGCGAACGCGGCGGTCTTTCCCGTGCCAGTTTGGGCGACGCCCACGACGTCGCGCCCCTCAAGTAGCGGCGGAATGGCCTCTGCCTGAATGGGTGTTGGAGTTTCGTAGCCCATCGCTGAGATGGCGGACAAAATGTTTTCGGGCAGACTGAGCCCAGAAAAAGTAGTCATAATACCTAAGTGGTGTGGCGGCTCTCGGCCGCGATAGTGAATGGCGCCCGTGCGCCGCTTAACACATCACAACACAAACGGCATGGGCCCGGCGCCTTGCGCGCCTCTGGAAGTCTACTGTGTGGAATCGCTGGTGGGCAGGTGTTCTGGCGTGACTTCAAGCACCCGCTTCGTCACCAACAGGCCAGCGGCAAGCACGAGGCTCATGGCCGCGATCACGATGACGAAGGCCACGTGGTCAAGCGCGAATGCTGCGGCAAACAGGATGCCCGCCCACGCCACGAGGAGGGCGCCGCCCATCGTATCCGCGAGGGAGAGCGCCGAGGAGGTCATGCCATGGCGCTCCGGTGGGGTGATGCCGAGCCCATGAACGGTCAGTGCTGGGTAGACGATGCCAATACCAAGGCCGGCGATGAGCCAGCCGGCGATGGCGACGACGCCGGGCACGGTGGGAAACGCGGCGGGAATCGTCAGCGCAGTTCCAATGAGCTGACCGGCGGTGCCGACGATCGGCAGGAGCGTGCGCCCGGAGGGGGATTCCACCTTGCCCTGAATCCACGATCCCACGGCCCACGTGATCGAGCCGGTGGTCATGATGAGGCCCGCCTGGGTGGGGGACCAGCCGTGGACTTCCTTGAGCATGAGCGGCAAGAAGATCTCGGTGGCGATGAACGCGCCGTTGACGATGCCGCGCAGAAGGACCGTCGCCGGAAGCCCGGGACGGGAGCTCAGCGTGCCGGCGGGAAGGAGCGGGCGAACCAAGATGAATGCGAGAGCTGAGAGCGCGACGACGACGGCGACGACCGGCCAACCAAAGCTGTCCCCGCGCATGCCCGAGAGAACCTGAATGCCGGCCACGGCCACGCCCGTCGTCGCGCCAAAGAAGACCACGCGGCGGTGGCGGCCGAACGGCAGAGGCGGGTGAAGATCTGGGAACTTCCGGAACTGGACGATGAGCATCGGCAGGATGAGCAAAATGAGCAGTGGCACGATGCCAAAGACGAGGCGCCAGTTGAGGTGCTCGACGAAGAAGCCCGCCACGAACGGTCCAATGAGGGAAGGGACCACCCACGCGGCGGAGAACCAAGCAAAGATCTTTGGCTGGCGTTCTGGTGCGACGTAATTGCCGACGAAGACGTAAAGAGGGACGATCATGAGACCGCCGCCCAGGCCCTGAATGGCGCGGCCGAGCACGATGACCTCGATGTTTGGCGCGAACGTCGCGACCGTCAGTCCGAGCACAAACAGGCCGAGTCCGGTGTAGAGAGAGGGCTTGGGGCCCTTGGCGTCCGTCCACGGTCCGGCAAGTGCGGTGGTCATGAGCTGGGTGGCCAGAGCCACTCCAGCGGCGAGCGCATACAGGTGCTGGCCATCAAGGAATTCGACGACGAACGGCATAGCTGTGGCCACAGCGAGCGTTTCGAACGCCACCAGACTGATGAGGGCCACTGCGAGAATGGTCAGCCACTGTTCGAGGCTCCTGCTGATGCGCTGCTTCTTTTGACGACGTTCTCTCACGCAAGAATCTTGCCACACAGTGTTGGAAACGCAACTATGGCGCAGTGTGATCTTTGTGCGGGTGACACGTAGAGTGAATTGCGTGCCTGCCGCCCGTCTCGCGGTTGGCATCGCCCGCTCGTCTCGCGGGTGTCACGATGAAGAAAGAGGTAAGAGTGCTTCGCACCCGCATGGCAGGTTCCCTGCGTAAGGAAGATATCGGTTCGACAGTCACGTTGACGGGCTGGGTTGATCGTCGTCGTGATCATGGAGGTATCGCCTTCATCGATCTGCGTGACGCATCTGGAATCGCACAGGTCACGATCCGCGAGGAGGTGGCGCACGAGCTCCGCAGCGAGTTCGTCATCAAAGTCACCGGAACCGTCAATGCGCGCCCCGAGGGCAACGCGAACGCCTCAATTCCCACCGGCGACATCGAGGTGGAAGCCACCGAGGTTGAGGTCCTGAACTCGGCCGCGGCGCTGCCGTTCCAGGTCTCGGACCACGCCGAGGATTCAGGCTCCGTGAACGAAGAGGTGCGCCTGAAGTACCGCTACCTGGATCTTCGCCGCTCATTCCAGCAGAACGCCCTGCGCCTGCGCGCCAAGGTCAACCAGGCTGCGCGCCGCGTGCTCGATGGCCACGAGTTCGTTGAGATTGAAACTCCGACTCTGACCCGGTCTACGCCCGAGGGCGCTCGTGATTTCATCGTGCCGGCGCGTCTGGCGCCCGGCTCGTGGTACGCACTGCCGCAATCGCCGCAGCTGTTCAAGCAACTGCTAATGGTGGGCGGCCTGGAGCGGTACTACCAGATTGCTCGGTGCTACCGCGATGAGGATTTCCGCGCAGACCGTCAGCCCGAGTTCACCCAGCTCGATGTGGAAATGTCCTTCGTCGAGCAGAAGGACGTCATCGCTGTTGCCGAGGACGTGCTCAAGGAGATCTGGAAGCTCATCGGCTACGAGATTAAGACCCCCATCCCGCACATGCCATACAAGGAGGCCATGGAGCGGTTCGGCTCGGACAAGCCCGACCTGCGCTTTGGCCAAGAGCTTGTGGATCTGACTGACTACTTCAAGGACACCCCGTTCAGGGTGTTCCAAAACGAATACGTGGGCGCCGTCGTCATGCCCGGTGGTGCCTCGCAGCCACGCCGAGCCTTCGACAAGTGGCAGGAGTGGGCGAAGGCCCGCGGAGCCAAGGGTCTGGCATACGTGACAGTTGCCGAGGACGGCACCATGGGCGGCCCCGTGTCCAAGAACATTTCCGACACCGAGCGCGACGGCCTCGCGGAGATCACCGGCGCGAACCCGGGAGACGCGATCTTCTTCGCCGCCGGCAAGCCCGCGCCCTCGCGCGATCTGCTCGGCGCGGCGCGCCTTGAGATTGGCAAGCGTTGCGATCTGATCGACGAGGACGCGTGGTCGTTCGTGTGGATCGTCGACGCACCTCTGTTCAAGCCCACCTCCGAAGCTGAGGAAGAGGGCGACGTCGCTGTTGGCGGCGGAAAGTGGACGGCCGTCCACCACGCCTTCACCTCGCCCAAGCCCGAGTGGGTCGACTCCTTCGATCAGGATCCAGGCAACGCGCTCGCATCGGCCTACGACATCGTCTGCAACGGCAACGAGATCGGCGGCGGTTCCATTCGTATCCACCGCGGCGACGTCCAGCAGCGCGTCTTCAACATCATGGGTATTGACGAGGAGACCGCGCAAAAGCAGTTCGGCTTCCTGCTCGAGGCGTTCAAGTACGGCGCACCTCCGCATGGCGGTATCGCCTTCGGCTGGGATCGCATCGTCTCGCTCCTGGTCAAGGCCAAGTCGATTCGCGACGTCATCGCGTTCCCGAAGATCGGTAACGGCTGGGATCCGCTGACGAACGCGCCGGCTCCCATCACGCCCGAACAGCGTAAGGAAGCGGGCGTGGACGCCAAGCCCAAGGAAGCCAAGAAGGGCGAACAGGCTGATGAGAATGCCGACACCGCAATGGCGGAGAAGGCACAGGCTGAATCGGAGGGCGCATAAGTGCTCGGCGCGCAATCACCATATTGGCGGTTATCCGCGTGGAAGTATCGCCTCGACCGATCGCCGATCGAGGCCGTCAATGATCCGGATCTCGGACTCGTGCTCGTCGACAGCGAGCGTGGTGAGACCCTCGTCATGTACGGCGAGCCTTCCCGCGGCGTGCCCGCGTTGCAAAACCTCCTCGGGCAGGGCATCGTTCCGGCCCGAACGATGATGAATCGCGAGATCTACGGCGCGCTGGACGCAGACCTGCGCAACCACTTCGGTCCGAACTGGGGTAACGCGTGGGACTTCTTCTGGACGGAAGAGCCCCTGCCTGCCGTTGACAATTCCGATCGCGTCGAGCTGTTGCGCTCGGGATCCGAGGAACTGAAGGCCGTTGAGGACGAGGTTCGCGAGGCCCTTCTCGCATCGAATCCGATCACGAGCGCGATCGAGCATTTCGACAGGCTCGACTGGTTCATCCTGCGCGCCGACGATGGCAAGATTGCCACGGTCATGGGCTCCACCCAGGAAGAGGGCATGAGCTTCGAGGGCCTTGGCACCATTCCGGATTACCGCGGTCACGGCTACGGTGGCGCCACGATGGTCGGCGCCGTCAACCTCTCGCTCGAACACGTCAGCCACGTTCAGTTCGGTGTGTGGTCGTGGAACGAGGGCGCGATGCGCCTATATCGCAGGCTTGGTATTCACCACGACGGCGGAATGATCATCGGGCGCGAAGAACCCTTCGAGAATCTCCAGGACATGGCGTGAAGAAATTCGCTCTGCTCGCGGCCGCGGCCACGATGGCTCTTGCGGGATGCTCATCTGGCCCTGAGGCGGAGTGGATCGTTCCGCTCGAGCTCGGCGATTCATACACGACGACGAACGTGCTGTCGATCGCCGAGGCGAACGGCGCCGTCGTCGTACCTGTGTCCAATACCGTCTATGGTTTCAACGCGGCCTCAAACGAACTCGCGTGGACGGTGACGCTGGGGGAGGAGGTCTCGCAGTGCTTGCCTGCGGGATCGAACGTGCTGTGTGCGACGGGTCTTCACACGACTGTTGCCCTCGATCGCGAGGGCAACAGTGCTGAACACGTCGGGTTGGCTGTGGAATATAGCGGCCCGGCCGGGGTTTATGTGGCGCAGGCCTACGAGGACCGCGTGGAGCTCATCAAGGCCGATCCCGATGCGTCGATCGACGACATCGCGTCGGGTGAGACCGTTGCGGTATACGACGGCCGCTACGCCAATCTGCCAGAAGGTACGCGCATCGAGCTCGGCGAGGACGGCAGCTACCCAGCGCAGATCCAAGAGCTCGTGGACGCGGGAGTGCTCCGGCACAACTCGGCGTGGCTCAATCCTCCTGCGATTGCGCAGCTTGGCCAGCCGCTTGCCGATGGGCACGTCATCATCGACGGCGGGGCGGTTCAGCTGACGTCGGTGGACCCGACCACCGTGACGATCTTCGACCTCCACGGAACTGAGACCGAGGAAATCACGGTCGAGACGTCGCTGCACATGTCGGTCAATCCCGAGTGGACGCAGGCGGACATGAGCGAGATCGTCAACGAGGTTGCGGGCTTAGGGACGAGCCACGCGTTCGTGTTCTCGGACGGCGAGGTAGTCGGATTCGAGCGGATCTTCAGCGATTCCGTTGCGCCCGCCTTCGCCAACATCGAAGGTTTTGAGCTGTCCACGGGGGAGAAGCTCGGATTCGACCCGATCTCTCCAGAGAGCCAGGGCCTGTGGGTGGTCGACTACCCGTACGTCTCGGTGTTCGGGCACGGCCCCGACGGCGAGGTCGCCGCAACGTTCGACGTGGCGACCGGCGATCGCGTGATTGAGGGCGCCAAGTGCCAGTGGACCGATGGGTCGACGTACTGCTTCACCCCGGACCGCCTCGAGAAGATCACGGCGTTCTAGCCGCTCCTCGCGCGGGTCTTACTTCGCAACTGGGGCAAGTTCTCTCTAAATGGTGCAGGAAGTTCCTGCCCGGTTTGGTAGAAACCTGCACCGTTTGCGGGTGTGAGGTGGCCGCCCGGCGTCAGTGGACGATCTTGAACTTCTCGTAGACCCGCTTCAGCGGCTTAGGCGCCCACCAGTTCCACTTGCCGAGCAGGGTCATCGTCGCCGGAACCAGCAGCATGCGCACGAGCGTCGCATCGACGATCACGATGAGCGCAAGCGCCACACCGATCTGCTTGATCGCGAGCATGTCGCCGAAAACGAAGCCGATGAACACGGCAATAATGATCGCTGCGGCGGATGTGATGATTCGACCAGAGCGCTGCAGACCCTTCTCAACGGCCGTGTCGTTATCCTCGCCGTTGTCCCAATATTCCTTGATGCGCGCGAGCAGGAACACCTCGTAGTCCATGGCGAGGCCAAAGCCGAAGGCGATCGCGGCAGCGACGACGAAGGTCTCGAGCCCGTTCGTCTGCGGCATGCCGAAGAGCCCGTTCTCGAACACGAACACAGTCGCACCCATGCCGGCAAGGAGCGAGAGCGTGTTGATGACGAGCGCCTTGAGCGGAGCGATCACCGAACCCGTCATGAGGAACAGCAGGATCAGTACTGCAAGAACCACGACGACGGCCGCGAGCGGTGCTCCCTCAACGACGGACTGGTTGAAGTCCATCTGTAGGGCGGCCGAACCGCCCACCTTGGTCTCGAAGCCCGGATCGTGGTCGCGGATATCCTGCACAACGCCCGTCACCTCGGAGCCAACCTGGTCATCGGCAGGGACGTAGAAGTCGATCTGGGTTTCGTCGCCATTGATCTCAACGGGCTCAGACACCCACTCAACGCCGTCGACGCTTTCGATGAACTCCACGAACTCACCGGTGTCCTCGGGCAGCGCATCGGCCACGATCGTGCCAGATGGCGTGGCGAAGGCGCTGTAGTCCTGCATCCCGTCGTAGGCAACGGCCGCGTCCGAGGTCTCGGGGACGTACTCGATGAAATTCGAGCGCATCTGGAGGTCGCGGATGGGGGAGGCCATAACCAGCAGGATCGCCGTCACGGCGAGCAGGATGGGAATCGGGCGATCGTGCACCCACTTGGCGAGCTTCGAAAAGAAGCCCTCGTCGGAGGCCGAATCGCCGACCTTTTCAACGAGCTTTCCAAAGCCCTTGCGCTGCGAGAGCCAGGACGGGCTGACCAGACGCTCGCCGAGCAGCTTGATGAGCGCGGGAACCATCGTCACGGCGGTGGCGACGGCGAAGACCGTCACGATCACGCCGCCGATTGCGATCATCTTGAGCATCGGTGCTTCCATGATGGCGAGGCCGGCGATGGAGAATGCGATGGTCAGCGCCGAGAACGACACAGTGCGGCCGGCGGTGGCGACGGTGGTCGTCACGGCGTCGTCGACGAGCGCGTCGACGTCGTCGGGCACAGTCGCGCCGTTCGATTCCAGTTCGCGCGCCTCGAGTGCGGCTGCAACCTCTTCGCGGTAACGCGAGACGATGAGCAGACCGTAGTCGATGGATAGCGCGAGGCCGATCACGGAAATGATGTTGAGGACGAACGTGTCGACGTTCGTGGCGTACGTGAGCGCCCACAGCAGACCCATGCCGATCGCGATCGAGGTCAGCGCGCCGATCATCGGAAGGCCCGCGGCGAGCAGACCTCCGAACACGATGACAAGCAGGAGCAGTGCGATGGGCAGGCCGATAGCCTCGCCGCGGATGAGATCGACCTTGACCATGTCAAGGATCAGGTTCTCGAGGATCGCGCCCGAGTTCACGTTGGCCTGAGCGTCGGAGTTGACGTTCTGGATCTCGGCCTCAAACACGTCCGCGGCGGCGAGGATCGGTTCGGTTGCCTCCGTGTCTTGGCCTTGGACGTTGACGGCAATGACGAAGCCGTCCTCCGATCGGAAGTCGTCGGCCGGGTTAGGCGTCGATGCCGCCTCGTCCTCGGCAGCTTCGCGCACCTGCGTTTCAATTTCGGTGCTCGCCGCGTCACGGGCCTGTTCGCGAATCTCGGCGGTGGCGGCTTCGCGAGCCTGCTCTTCGATGTCCGCGGTAGCCTGCGCCCGAACCTCGGGTTCGACCTGCTGCATGAGAATCTCGGCGGGGACCCCCGGGTTTTCCGCATGCGCCTGTGCGACCGCGCCCTCGATGGCGGCCTGAATTTCCGGCTCGGCCTGAGCAACGGCGCCAGCGATTGCTTCTTGGATCTGGGGTTCGGCCTGGGCGACGGCGCCGTCGGCGGCCTCTTCAATGGTGGCTTCGTTGTCGGTGAGTGCTTGAGCGACGGCGTCCTCCACCGCTTCGTTCGTCGCCTGGGTGAATTCGGCGTCGATGACGACGGGATCGGCAACTTGCTCAACCCCGTCGATACCTTCGAGCTCCGTGCGCAGGGTCTCGAGCTGGGACTCGACGTCGCTGGCCTGCACGCCCGTCACCACAATGACGGCAGACTCGACCGACGATTCCTCGGACGTCTTGTCCATGACGGCGTCCGATTCCGAACCGGGCACCATCGATTCTGACGATTCCATCCGCTGGAAAAGGTTGCCCTGCCCGAAGCCCCACAGGGCAGACATGCCGCCGAGCACGAGGAAGAGAACCCATCCGAGTACGAAGAACTTTGGCCGGCGCGCAATTGCGTGGCCCAAGCGATCAAACATTCGCTTACCTTTCACCTGAGATACATCAATTATGCCTCAGCACCTTTTGGTCCGGCCCAGAAAGTGAGAGTGAGCACCGACAACATGGCAACGGATGACTCGGCGATCTCGGTCAGTGCCAGTAAACATCGGGTGCATGTGGAGGTGTCGGTGGGCGGGGTTAGACTGAACACATGGACCTTTTCGATTCTGCGCTCGTCAATGAACATGGCACGCCTGTGGATGCACAGGCCCCGCTTGCCGTGCGCATGAGGCCGCAAACGATTGACGAGGTCGTGGGTCAGCAACACCTCCTTGGCCCAGGGCAGCCACTGCGTAGGCTGATCGAGCCGGATAAGGCCGGGGCGCCGTCGTCGGTGTTCTTGTGGGGGCCACCCGGTATCGGGAAAACCACCCTCGCGTACCTCGTGGCGCGGCACGGCAATCGCCGCTTCGTCGAGCTCTCGGCGGTCTCGGCGGGTGTGAAGGAACTGCGCGCGGTCATTGAGGACGCCAAGGGCCACCTCGTCACCTACGGCACAGAGACCGTGCTCTTTATCGACGAAGTCCACCGCTTCTCGAAAACTCAACAAGACGCGCTGCTGCCCGCCGTCGAAAACGGCTGGGTCATCCTCATCGCCGCCACCACGGAGAACCCGTCATTTTCGGTGATCTCGCCACTGCTTTCGCGCTCGCTCCTGCTCACGCTTCACCCGCTCTCGGATGAGGACATCGCCGAGCTGCTTCGCCGCGCCCTCGAAGACGAGCGCGGGTACGGCGGCACGGTGAGCACCGACGACGACGCCCTGGCCGAAATCGTCCGCCTCGCCGGAAACGACGGGCGCAGGTCGCTGACCATCTTGGAGGCTGCGGTCACGTCGGACACGCTCACGATCAACGACGTCGAAGCGGCGGTTGACGTCTACGCGGTGCGATACGACCGGGACGGCGACCAGCACTATGACGTGATCTCGGCGTTCATTAAGTCGATTCGTGGCTCCGACGTGGATGCGGCAATGCACTATCTGGCCCGCATGTTGGAGGCGGGCGAGGATCCGCGCTTTGTGGCGCGCCGGCTCATGATCTCGGCCGCGGAGGATATCGGTATGGCTGATCCTTCGGCGTTGCAGACGGCGACGGCGGCCGCCCAGTCGGTGGCGCTCGTGGGTATGCCCGAAGCGCGCATCATCCTTGCGCAGGCCGTCGTCCACCTTGCAACCGCGCCGAAGTCGAACCGCGCCTACCTCGCGATCAACAAGGCGATTGCGGACGTCAGATCCGGGCAGATCGGCGCCGTGCCCGTGCACTTGCGTGACACGTCCGTCAAGGCGTCGAAGATCGCGGCGGAGCAGACGGGCAAGAACCCGGACTACAAGTATCCCTTCGACTATGACTCGGGCGTGGTCGCGCAGCAGTATCTGCCCGATGAGCTGGAGGGCACTGTCTACTACGAGCCACTTGATCGGGGCTACGAGGCCAATATCACGTCAAGAATGGCACGCGTGAGGGCGATTCTTAAAGGGGAGTAGTGCTAACCTAGAGCGGTTGCTTCGCCGAAGTAGCTCACTCCATTTGGAGTAAACCCCTGGGATCTTAGCCGTTTGTGTTGATCCCGCGCACACACCGTGCGTGCCATGAGTCGACAGGAGAGTTTATACATGGCCGGAAACCGTTCTCGTAAGTCGGTGCGCGAATCGCGCGCCCTTGGTATTCCTCTGACCCCAAAGGCGGAGCGCCTCATGCAGCGCCGCCCGTACCGTCCCGGTGAGCATGGCCGTGGCCGCGTCAAGGAATCCGATTACTCGATTCGTCTGAAGGAAAAGCAGCGCCTGCGTGCCCAGTACGGCATTCGCGAGGCTCAGCTTCGTAAGACCTGGGACGAGGCCCGCAAGATGGAAGGCATGGCCGGTGAGAACCTCATCGAACTGCTGGAAATGCGTCTGGACGCCCTCGTTCTTCGTTCGGGCTTTGCTCGTACGATCGCGCAGGCTCGTCAGGTCGTCGTCCACCGTCACGTCATGGTGGATGGCAAGATCGTCGATCGTCCGTCCTACCGCGTGAAGCCGGGCCAGATCGTTCAGGTCAAGCCGCGCTCGCAGACCTCGCCGCAGTTCATGGTGGCAGCTCAGGGTCAGCACGCCGACGTCCTGCCGGCCGTTCCCGAGTACCTCAACGTTGATCTGACGAAGCTGCGTACCGAGCTCGTCCGCCGCCCCAAGCGTGCGGAAGTTCCGGTCACCTGCGAAGTCCAGCTCGTCGTCGAGCACTACTCGCGCTAAGACTTATTCACAACAACGCGCCGCGGCCCAGCCGTGGCGCGTTGTCATATCCGGGTAGGCTTACCACATGGCAGATATTACTCTTGGGCAGATTGCTGGCCTTCTGGCAGCACTTGGCTTCCTCGTTCTCGTGTACTTTTCGATCAAGCCGCTGCGAAAGCTCTCGGGCGTGTTGGATCGGTTGACTGAATCGCTGCGCGAACTCACCGAGCACACACTTCCGGCGATTGACGAGGCAGCGCAGACGGTTGCCGAGGCGAACTTCCAGGTGAAGAAGCTCGACGCGATCACGGAAGCGGCAACCCGTACATCCGAGGATATTTCGGCGATGACCACCCTCGTGACGTCAACCGTGGGCGCGCCATTCCTCGCAGCCCGCAAGGGCGCATCTCGCCTTCGGGGTGCCTTCGGTCAGGACAAGCCGCAGCAGGCGCCCGGCGATCAATCAGATTTTTTCGATACGTCTAACTAGTCATAGACTTGGGGCCTACGCCTCAGAAACAACCACAGGAGCACTATGCGTACCTCAGAGATTCGCAAGCGTTGGCTCGATTATTTCCGCAAGAATGATCACGAAATTGTCGATTCCGTTCCGCTCGTCTCGCCAGATCCGTCGATTCTGTTCACGATCGCCGGAATGGTTCCGTTCATTCCTTACATTGTGGGAACCGAAGAGGCGCCCTTCCCGCGCGCGGCATCTGTGCAAAAGTGCATCCGTACGAACGACATCGACAACGTCGGGCGCACCACACGGCACGGAACGTTCTTCCAGATGTGCGGCAACTTCTCGTTCGGCGATTACTTCAAGGAAGGCGCGATCGATCTTGCGTTCGGCCTGTTGACCACCTCCGTCGACGACGGCGGCTACGGCCTGGAGAAGGATCGCCTGTGGGTGACGATCTGGGAAGAGGACGACGTCGCCTACAACCACCTCGTCGACGTCGTCGGCGTGGATCCCGCCCACATCGTCAAGCTGCCACGCGAAGAGAACTTCTGGTCAACGGGCACCCCGGGCCCGGCCGGCCCGTGCGCCGAAATTCACTACGATCGCGGCCCCGAATACGGCCCCGAGGCCGTTGGCGGCAACGTGGATCCGGGTGGCGATCGCTACCTCGAGATCTGGAACCTCGTGTTCGATGAGTTCCTGCGTGGCGAAGGCCAGGGCCAAGACTACCCGCTGCTCGGCAAGCTCGATCAGACCTCGATCGACACCGGCGCTGGCCTCGAGCGCATCGCCTACCTGCTCCAGGGCAAGAACAACATGTACGAGATCGACGAGGTCTATCCCGTCATCGCGGCGACCGAGAAGCTCACGGGCAAGACGTACGGCGAGGACGAGGAAGATGACGTGCGCATGCGCATCATCGCCGACCACGTTCGCTCGGCGCTCATGCTTATCAGCGACGGCGTTCGCCCCGGCAACGACGGCCGCGGCTACGTGCTGCGCCGCCTCATTCGCCGTGCGGTGCGTTCGGTGCGACTCCTTGGCTACGACGACGTCGCACTCCCGCATCTTCTGCCCGAATCCATGAACGTCATGAAGGAGTCCTACCCGGAGCTCGAGGCGAACTTCGAGATGATCTCGCAGATCGCCTACGCGGAGGAGAACGCCTTCCGCCGCACGCTCGAATCGGGAACGGCGATCTTCGACGTCGCTGTTCAAAAGTCGAAGGACGCAGGCAAGGGCCTTCCCGGCAACACCGCTTTTACTCTGCACGATACGTATGGATTCCCCATCGACCTCACGCTCGAGATGGCCCACGAGGCCGGAGTCGAGGTGGACGAAGAGGGCTTCCGCGCGCTCATGCAGGAGCAAAAGGATCGCGCCCGCGCCGACGCGCTGGCAAAGAAGACCGGCCACGTTGACGCATCGGTCTACCACGAGATTGAGGCCAAGTCGGGTGGCACCACCCAGTTCCTCGGCTACACCGACTACTCCGCCGACGGCACCGTCGTCGCCATCCTCAAGGACGGTCAGCCCGTGCCCGCCGCCGAGGCTCCGGCCGATGTGGACATCGTCTTGGACCAGACGCCGTTCTGGGCGGAGCAGGGTGGCCAGCAGGCCGACCACGGCACCATTTCAGTCGCTGGCGGCGGCATGCTTGAGGTCGACGACGTCCAGATGCCCGTCAAGGGACTTTTCGTCCACCGGGCGCGCCTGACCGAGGGAAGCGTCGCACTCGACGACGCAGTCCACTCGCAGATCGACGTCGACCGCCGAGAGCAGATCGCCCGCGCACACACCTCGACCCACATGGTCCATCAGGTTCTGCGAGAAACGCTCGGCGAGCAAACCACGCAGGCTGGCTCGGAGAATTCGCCGTCCGCACTGCGATTCGATTTCCGCCACGGCGCACAGGTTCCAGCCGAGCAGATGCACGACATCGAGGCGGAGGTGAACTCGAAGCTGCAGGACAACCTTGCTGTGACCGACGAGATCATGAGTCTCGATGCCGCGAAGAAGCTCGGTGCCCAGGCGCTGTTTGGCGAGAAATACGGCAACGAGGTACGCGTCGTGTCGATTGGCGGCCCGTGGAGCCTCGAGCTGTGTGCCGGCACCCACGTCAAGGAGACCGGCGAGATCGGCCTCGTGACCCTGCTGGGCGAATCTTCGATTGGTTCGGGCATCCGCCGCGTCGAGGCCCTCGTAGGCCGCGGTGCATACGCCGCCGGCGCGAAGGAGCGCGCGCTGGTCAACCAGCTCACCGGAAAGCTTCGCGTGCGCCCGGAGGAGCTCCCCGAACAGATCGATTCGCTCCTTGCCAAGATCAAGCACGCAGAGAAGGAGCTCGCCTCCCTCCGCAGTGAGAAGCTGACCTCCAGCCTCGGCTCACTCGTGGACAACCGCCGCCAGATCAATGGCGTGTCGGTGATCGCCCACGATTTCGGCCCGGGCGCCGATGCCAACGAGGCACGCCAGATGGCCACCCAGTTGCGCGAACGTTTGGGCGCCGAGCCCAGCGTCGTCGCGGTGACCGCAACCGCGAAGGGACGCCCGTCGATCGTCGTCGCTACGAATGAGGCGGCGCGTGAGCGCGGCGTGAGCGCGGGAGCTCTCGTGTCGATCGCGGCGAAGATCCTCGGCGGCGGTGGCGGCGGCAAGCCGGACATGGCCCAGGGCGGCGGAACCGACGCTAGCAAGGTCGGGGAAGCACTCGAGGCGATCGTCGGCCAGATCAACTAGCGATGAGGCCCGGGGTACGTATCGGCGTAGACGTCGGCAAGGTGCGTGTCGGGGTCGCTCGAAGCGACGCCGCGGGCATTCTCGCCACTCCGTATGCCACGTTGAAGGCGGGTCGCGGAGACCTCGACTCGGTCGCGAAGCTTGTGCGCGAAACTGAGGCTCTCGAGGTCATCGTGGGGTTGCCTCTGAATATGGACGGAACCGAAGGCCCATCGGCGAAAGCGGCGCGCAAGTGGGCTCGCCGTTTATTCCGCAGAATTGAGCCGGTTACGGTTAGAATGCTCGATGAACGACTCTCGAGTGTTCAAGCCCACCGGCAGTTGCACGAGGCGGGGCGAAAGGAAATCGCCCACCGCGCCGTCGTGGATCAGGTGGCGGCCGTGATCATTCTGGAGAACGCACTCGAATACGAACGAACGAGCGGTCAGGCACCTGGCCAGCCAGTCGGGCCATCCGCGGAGGGATAAAGTGTCTGAACTTTTTGATCAACTCCCTGATAACAGGAGAAGACCCAAGCGAAAGAACTCCGCGCGTACGCAAAGTCGGCGCAAGCGCCACACGCGCACCACGATCGTGCTGTTTATCGCCGTCTTCCTCCTCGTCTTTTCGGCCGTCTTGGCGTGGCCGCACGTGAAAACGTTGCTCGACCTCGATGCGCCCAGCGCCGACGACTACTCGGGCGAGGGAACTGGCGAAGTCGTTATTACGATTCCGGAAGGGTCCACGGGATCGGACATCGCGGCGATCCTCGTGGCGAACGACGTGGTGGCATCCGAGACCGCGTTCATCGACGCGTTCAACGCGGATCGCCGGGCATCCTCGATTCAGGCCGGTAGCTACGCGATGAAGAATCAGATGTCTGCCTCCGCCGCCGTGGCGAGCCTGCTGGATCCGGCGAATCGCGCCGAGGTCAGAATTACGATTCCGGAGGGCTTCACCACGGATCAGGTGGCCGCGCGTCTCGTCAACGTCATGGGTTATGACGCCGCCGAGGTGGAGGCCGTCCTCGCCGATCCCGCGGCGCTCGGCCTGCCCGAGGAAGCGGGAGGCAATCCCGAGGGATGGCTCTCGCCGGTCACGTACTCCTTCGCGCCGGATACAACCGCGCAAGAAGCGCTATCGACAATGGTCAGCCAGCGTACGAGCGAGCTCACTAACCTCGGCATTCCGCCGGAGGACTGGGAGCGGACCATCATCGTGGCCTCGATCGTGGAGCGCGAGGTCAACTGGCCCGAGTACTACGGCCAGGTCGCGCGCGTCATCGAGAATCGACTGACGGACACCACCCAGGTTGTGGGCCGCCTGCAGATGGATTCAACCGTGCTGTACGGCGTCGGCAAGACAGGCGGCGTGCCCACCCAAGAGGACCTCGCGGCGGACAACCCGTACAACACTTACATTCACGCCGGGCTGCCTCCTGCTCCGATCTCGAATCCGGGCATCGAAGTCATCGGGGCTTCGTACAATCCGCCGGAGGGCGACTGGCTCTACTTCGTGACCACCAACCTAGAAACGGGCGAGACGAAGTTTTCCACCACTCTCGATGAGCACAACGTCTACGTCCTCGAACTGCGCGACTGGGTTGCGGCCAACCCTGCGGAGGCCGAGTCCGCGGAGGAAGCGGAGAACGAAGGCAATTGACGTTCGGAGTTGTCGGGCTCGATCCGGCCCCGTTTGAGGTGAACGGCGACGACGTCGTTCACCATCCAGCCGGCGAGCCAGCGAGCTTTCTGAAGGAGCTAACGGATCTGTCCGGCTTCGCGCTCGAGCTCACGGCCGATCCTGCGCTGAGAGCCGGATGCGATTTCCTCGACGGAATTGCTACGCGGGTGGGGGCCCTCGACACGATCGCGTTCCAGCCTGCGGGTGCTTCGCAGCTCGTCGTCGGCTTCGCAGCCCTGCCTGGAGCGTTGGGACGGGCGATAACCGATGTGCTTGGCGAGCACGCAGGTCGGGGAGAATCGGCGACGACGGCCGTGATCGTCGGTGCGGGGGAGAGCGCTGGCTGTGCCATCGCCGCGGCTGTTCAACACGGTTTCTCCTCGATTGTTGTTGCCGCTGATGTGCCCGGCCCGGCGGTCGGCGCCGCCCACCGGATGGATCTCGACGTCGACCTGGTTCGCCTCGCGTCCCTGCGCGATGCGACCGTGGACCTCCTGATAAATACTCTGGAGACGCAGGTCGAGGCCACGCCGCGTGCGGTCTGCGATTTGACGGGCGCGTGGGATGGATTCGCAGGGTCGTACGTCTCGCCGCAATTGATCACAGCCCATCAGCGCCAGGATCAGGTGCGCGTGCTCACCGGAAAGAGTCCACAGCTCGACGACCTGTTGGCGGTTCTCTAACGGCTGTGGATAAGCGGGGCGGTACTTGCGCGGCGCCCACTAGCGTCAGGGCATGGCTTATCATCCCTTGCTCTACAACTCAATGACGAATCGGCAGGCCGCTGCTCTGTCACTGGGCGTTGCCCTCATGACGATTCTCGCCGTCGTCGTTCCGGTGGCCGCCGGGGGATCGGCGCCGGACGCGCTGGGCTCGTGGCTCACTGGCGTATTTGCAACGGGCTGTGCGGTGGCCTTCTATATTCCGCTGGCGATCAATTCGTGGATTGACGCTCGCCGCCACGTCCTGTTGAAGAACTGGACGCATCTTGCCGCGGTGGCGTGGCTGGTTGCTCTCACCGTTGGCGACCACCGCATCGCCGCCATTGTTTCGGCCATCGCGATCGGTGCGCCGTTTGTGGCGGTGTCGGCGCTTTCTCGCGGCCGACTGATCGGAATGGGCGATGCCCGCCTGCTCGTGGTGTTGGCCGGATGGAATGGGCTGTGGGCGCCGTGGGGAGCGGTGATCATGCTCGTGGCCGGCTTCGGACTTCACGCCCTTGCTGTTCTAGTGCTGGCGTTGCGTCGGCGCGTGAGACTGCGCGATCGGCACCCCTTGGGACCCGCGCTCGTGCTGGGTTCGTGGCTGGTCTGGGCTCTCATGGCCTGACCCGGTGGCGCACCTGCCCGGCGAAACTGGCACAATAGGGGCATGATTCGGTGGAGTACAGCAGGAGAGTCGCACGGGCGAGCACTCGTTGCACTGTTTGAGGGAATGCCCGCAGGTGTTGAGATCACGAGTGAGGACATCGCGCACGCGCTGTGGCGTCGCCGCCTGGGATACGGGCGCGGTTCGCGCCAGAAGTTCGAGCAAGATGAGCTGACGATCCTCTCCGGCATCCGCCACGGCCGCACGCTCGGTTCCCCGATCGCACTCGAAATCGGAAACTCGGAGTGGCCCAAGTGGGAGGTCGTCATGAGTCCCGATCCCGTCCCCGCCGAATCCTTGCTCGTGGACGCCGGGACGGGCGATGAACGAGAGGTCTCGCGCAACAAACCGCTGACCCGGCCGCGTCCGGGGCACGCTGACCTCGTCGGCATGAACAAGTACGGCTTCGACTCGGCGCGCGAAGTCCTCGAGCGGGCCTCCGCGCGCGAAACCGCCGCCCGGGTCGCCGTCGGCGAACTGGCGAAGCAGCTTCTGCGCCAAGCGGCGGGGATTGAGATCGTCTCGCAGGTCGTCGAGGTAGGATCCGTCGCCGCGCCCGAGGGCCACGCACTCGCCGAGCCAGGCGATGGGCCAGCTCTCGACGAGTCGGACGTGCGCCAACTCGATTCGGACCTCGCAGATGCCTTCCGCGCCGAGGTCGACGCGGCGAAAGGCGACGCCGACACGCTCGGTGGAGTCGTGGAAGTCGTCGCGTGGAACGTTCCGCAGGGTCTTGGCACGTACGTGCGCGGCTCGGACAAACTCGATGCCCGACTTGCCGGTGCACTCATGTCGATCCAGGCCGTCAAGGGCATAGAGATCGGCGATGGATTTGCCACCGCCCGCCGCCGTGGTTCGGTTGCTCACGACGAGATCGTGCGCGAAAACGGAGCGATTGCCAGGGAAACCAACCGCGCCGGCGGGATCGAGGGCGGGATGTCCAACGGCGAGCCCGTCGTCGCGCGCGTCGCCTATAAGCCGATCTCGACTGTTCCGCGCGCGCTTCGCACGATCGACGTCGCCACGGGAGAGGAAGCCACCGCCCTTCATCAGCGGTCCGACACGACCGCCGTCGTTCCCGGAGCCGTCATCGCGGAGGCGATGGTGGCGATCGTGCTCGCCGAAGCGCTCGTCGAGAAATTCGGCGGGGACTCGCTCGCAGAAATCCAGCGAAATATCGAAGGTTGGTGGCAGGCGCTGCCAGAGGTGCGAAGATAATGGCGCCGCG
Organism: Trueperella sp.; assembly: GCF_043424875.1. Classification (NCBI taxonomy): domain Bacteria; kingdom Bacillati; phylum Actinomycetota; class Actinomycetes; order Actinomycetales; family Actinomycetaceae; genus Trueperella; species Trueperella sp. Next base: position 50,298 of record NZ_JBHWPL010000015.1, read on the forward strand.
CGCAATATTCATCGGCATGCCCGGTGCGGGCAAGTCGACGGTGGGTCGCAGGGTGGCAAAAACTCTGGGCCTTGACTTTCGAGATTCCGACGAGCTCATCGTCACCCGCGAGGGAATGAGTGTCGAGGACATCTTTTCCACCCGGGGAGAGAGCGGATTCCGAGAGGCGGAAGCGGACGCGATCGAGTGGGCGATCAACGAATTCGACGGCGTGCTCGCACTCGGCGGCGGCGCCGTCACCCACGAGCGCACCCGCGCCATGCTGGCCGACCAGCACGTGGTCCTCATCGAGGCCACGGACGAAGAACTGACGCGCCGGGTCAGCCGCTCTCGAACGGTGCGCCCGCTGCTCCAACACAATCCGCGCCAGGGCATCCAGCGCCTGCGCCGGCAACGATCAACGATTTACCACAGCGTGGCAAGCTACGTTGTGCTCTCCGACGCGCGTCCCGTGGCGCGCATCGTCAACGAAGTGGTGGACCATTTGAACAGTTCATATACCCGAATTCCCGTGGGCGGCGACCAGCCCTACGACGTCGTGATTGGCCGCGAGCTCGTCAACGAGGTCGTGCGCCTGGCGAGCACGAAGGCGGCCAGCCTCGTTGTTTTCAGCGAGGACGTGCGCCGGTACGCCGAGCCGATTATTACCGAGCTGACGATCGCCGACATCCCGGTGGCGACCTTCGTCGTTCCGAGCGGCGAGGATGCCAAGACGGCCCGCGTCATCATCGACGGCTGGTCCGCGGCGGGCGAGGCCGGTATCGGGCGCGACGGCGTGGTGATCGCCATCGGAGGTGGCGCGACGACGGACATGGGCGGCTTCCTTGCCGCAACGTGGCTGCGCGGCGTCTCCGTCATCCAAGTACCCACCACGTTGCTCGCGATGGTCGACGCCGCCGTGGGCGGCAAGACCGGCATCAACTCCACGCACGGCAAGAACCTCGTGGGCTCGTTCCATCCGCCCATCGGCGTCTTCGCCGACGTCGATACGCTTGCGACGCTCGACCCCGCGGAAATTCGAGCCGGTATGGGCGAGGTAGCCAAGTGCGGGTTCATCGCGGACGCGGAGATCACGCGGATCATTTCCGAATCCGACGATCCGTTGAGCGACGCGGCGCTCTTCGAGCACATCGCTCGCTCGGTGCAGGTCAAGGCCGACCTTGTCTCGGCAGACCTGCGCGAATCGGGTCAGCGCGAATTCCTTAACTACGGCCACACGCTCGCACACGCCATCGAGCTGAGTTCGAACTACGGCGTTCGCCACGGCGAGGCGGTGTCAATCGGATGCGTCTTTGCCGCCGCGCTCGCCGAAGCCGCCGGCGTCGCGCCCGCTGGCCTGGCCGACCACCACCGCGCGATTCTTGCCCGGCTTGATCTGCCAACGAGCTACTCGGGCGTGAGCCGCGAGGACGTGCTTGCCATCATGCACTCGGATAAGAAGGTCCGGGATGGCAAACTGCGCTTTGTTGTCCTGCGTGAATTGGGTGCGCCGGAGATTCTTGTGGCGCCCACGAGCGAGCAGCTTGACGCTGCATTTGAGGAGGTCGGGCTGTGAGCGCGATTATTCTGATCGGTCCATCGGGGACGGGCAAGAGCGCCGTCGTCGCCGACTTGGGGGAGCGCGGCTGGACGGCCGCGGACGTGGAAGACGCCGTGGCCCGCCGCAACGGCGTGACCCTTGACGATTTTTACGTGCTTGTGGAGGAACGCGAGCGCAACGAGGCGATCCGCGCGGAGCTCCACGCGTTCTTCGACGACATCGAGGCCGAGCCCGACGAGCTGTGGGCGCTGGCGATTCCCTCGGGAGGCCTTGGTACCTCCCTCGACGACGATTTCCAGGACATCCGCGATCGCCTCGCGGCGCTGCCGCAGGCCACGATCGTTCGCCTGAGCGCGGATCTGTCCACGCTCGTCACCCGCAACGGACTCATTGGCCCACGCTCGGGAGCGATGGTCATGCCGCGCAAGGAATTCCGGATCATGATGGAGGCGCGCCAGCCAGTTTATGACTCGGTGGCCACTCACGTTTGTGATACAACGGGCCGCACTCCGGCCGAGTCGGCCGAGGAGATCATCTCCTTCGTTCATCAGGGGGAATAGCCGCTTCGACCGAGGATAGGGGAGCCTAACCTTCGTTGTTTGTGGACTGACTCTAAAATAAGATGGAGTCATGCAACGAATTCAGACATTTCTCTCTCGATACCCGCTTGTCGCGCTCGTGGCGATCACGGCGATCATCGGCGTCGCCCTCGAGCTCACGGGCAATAACGATGCCGCCAGGTGGTTCGTCTCCGGCGTCGCGGGATTCATCGCCGTGCTGCAGTTCAAGGGCATGGTCGACACGCTTCGCGATGGCAGCTTCGGCATCGACATCCTCGCGGTCACGGCCATTGCCTCCACGATTGCCGTGGGGGAGTATTGGGCGGCGCTCGTCGTCTGCCTCATGCTCACCGGCGGCGAGGCGCTCGAAGATTACGCCGAGAACCGCGCCGGCGCTGAGCTGACGTCGCTGCTCGAGGGCGCGCCCACCGTTGCATACCGTCAGGGCGCCTCCGGGATTGAGGAAATCGATATCGACGCCGTTCAGGTGGGCGATCGTCTCGTCGTTCGGCCGCACGAGACGATCCCGGTCGATTCCCAGCTGATCTCCGAGTCGGCGCTCGTCGACGAGAGCCAGTTGACCGGCGAATCTCTCCCGGTGGAACACCACGAGGGCGATTCGCTCATGTCGGGCGCGATGAACGGCAGCTCGACCATCGAGGTCGTTGCCGAAGCGACCGCCGCAAATTCGCAGTACCAGCGTATCGTGTCGCTCGTGAACGAGGCCCGTGAGTCCAAGGCGCCGTTCGTCCGCCTGGCCGACCGCGTTGCCGTTCCCTTCACGCTCGTTGCTTTCCTCATCGCGGGTACCGCGTGGGCGCTGTCTGGAGACCCGATGAGATTCGCTCAGGTGCTCGTGGTCGCCACGCCGTGTCCGCTTATCATCGCTGCGCCCGTTGCCTTTATGGCCGGCATGTCCCGAGCCGCACGGTCGGGCCTCATCGTCAAGAACGCGGGCACGATCGAGCAGATCTCGAAGGTGCAGTCGGTGGCCTTCGATAAGACCGGCACCCTCACGCGCGGAGAGCCGGAGATCCACGTCGTCGATTCCGAGCTGGCGGAGTCAGAGATTCTGCGGCTCGCGGCAAGTGCGGAGCTCTACTCGTCTCATCCGCTCGGCGAGGCGATCGTGGCCGCGGCGGGGCGCGACGTTCCCCAGCCCGAGGAGTCAAAGGACATCCCCGCTCAGGGTGTGGACGCAGTCGTCGAGGGCCGGCACGTCAAGGTCGGCAAATACGGCTTCGTGACCGGCACGGACGAGCCCGCACCCCACGTCATGGAGGCTGGCCGATCGTCGATCTACGTGAGCGTGGATGGCGAGCTCGCCGGCCGCTTCGAGATGTCCGACCCGATCCGGCCCGAGACCCCGGCCTCGCTCGACGCCGTCCACGCCATCGGCATCACCAACACCGTCATCCTGACGGGCGATTCTCAAGAGACCGCCGAGCGTGTGGCGGCTGATCTCGGCATCGATACCGTTCGCGCTGGCCTCCTGCCGCAGGACAAGGTCAACGCCATTACCGACGTCAAGCCCGGCCCCGTCATGATGGTCGGCGACGGCGTCAATGACGCACCCGTCCTCGCCGCCTCGGATGTGGGCGTGGCCATGGGAGCGCGCGGCTCCGCGGCGGCAGTTGAGTCGGCCGACGTCGTCATCATGCTCGATGACCTCACGCGCATCCCGCGCCTGCTCCTGGTCGGTCAGCGCACGATGCGCATTGCCTGGCAGGCCATTGCGATCGGTGTCGGATTCTCGGTCGTTCTCATGCTGATCGGCGCCACCGGAGTGATGCCCGCGTTCGTGGGCGCGTGGATGCAGGAGCTCGTCGATCTCGCGTGCATCCTATGGGCACTGCTGGCCGCGCGCCCCTCAAAGGAAGAGAAGCAGCTGAGCGCTCACTTCGCCGATACGCAGGCGGCGGTCCCTGACTCGGTGATCGTGTAGCGCCTCATAGACACCCCACGAAATGGGCGATGACGGCGAGTTCGCGCTATCCTTGTGAGCGTGAACTCGCCGTTAATCTCGGCCCGGCAAAGAATGGATAACTGTGGCAACCACGAATGATCTGAAGAATGGCATGATCCTCAAGCTCGATAACCAGCTGTGGCAGGTTGTCGAATTCCAGCACGTCAAACCAGGTAAGGGACCAGCCTTCGTTCGTACGAAGCTACGCAATGTGATGTCTGGCAAGAACGTCGACAAGACGATGAACGCTGGCGTCAAGGTCGAAACGGCCACGGTTGACCGCCGCGACATGCAGTACCTGTACAACGACGGCGAAGACTTCGTCTTCATGGACCTGCAGACGTACGAGCAGCTCAACGTCACGCCCGAGACCATGGGTGACGCCAAGAACTTCCTCCTTGAGAACGAGAACGCAACTGTCGCCATGTACGACGGCCAGGTGCTCTTCGTGGAGCTCCCCGCGTCCGTGGTCCTCGAGATCACGTTCACCGAGCCCGGCCTGCAGGGCGACCGCTCGAACGCCGGAACGAAGCCCGCCACGCTGGAGACCGGCTACGAGATCCAGGTGCCGCTGTTCGTTGATCAGGGCACCAAGGTCAAGGTTGATACCCGCTCCGGCGAGTACCTCGGCCGCGACTAATGTCTAAGTCAAAGAAGCGTGTCAATCCGGAGCGGAAGGGTCGGTCACTTCAGCGCCAAAAGGCACTCGACGTCCTCTTCGAAGCTGATGCGCGCGCAACCGATCTGCGCGAACTGCTTGAAGAGCGTAAGACCATCTCCACGAACATGGTGCCCATCGGGGAATACGGCATCACGATCGTTGACGCCTATGCGGATGCGGCCGGCGATGTCGACTCGATGATCGAGGCCGCGTCGCCCACGTGGTCGCTCGCTCGCATGAGCACGGTGGATCGCAACCTGTTGCGCATCGGTGCTACGGAGATCATGTTCCTCGGCGTGGACGTGCCCGTCGTCGTCTCTGAAATCAAGTCGCTCGCACGCGACCTGTCATCCGATTCCTCGGTCGGGTTCACGATGGGCGTGCTCAATCGCGTGGGGGAGATCCGCGCGGCTGAGACGGCGGGCTTGAACGACGACGTCGTGACGGTTCCGACAACCGAGCCAGACTCGGATGAGACTACTGCGGACGAGGAGTGAGACACATTTTCCTCGCCATATGGACGCCGGCCATTGTGCCGGCGTCTTGTTTTTATGATGGTCTCTAGCCAACCAGAAGGAGCATCCATGGACAGTCAGGCAAGGATCTTGTGCGAGGATGGAACGGTTTTCACCGGACGAGCCTTCGGAGCACGAGGCCGGGCCTCTGGCCGGCTCATCGTGAGCACCACGGCCACTGGCTATGAGAACGTCATCCTCGACGCCACCAACGCAGGTGCCATCGCCGCGTTCACCACGCCCCACATTGGCAATACCGGCCTGAACCTCGGCGAGTTCGGCGCCGTTAGCATCGCGGTGGCGGGCATCATCGCTCGCGATCCTGTGCCGCGATCCTCCTCGACCCACGCAACTGCCGAACTGGTTTCCCAGATGGAGGCGGACGGCGTCGTTGGAATCCGCGATGTCGATACCCGAGCCCTCACTCGTCACGCGCGCGGGCGCGAGCTCAACGTGACGATCGAAAGCGAGATGTAATGCCACGGCGAACAGACATTGAGTCCATCCTCGTCATCGGCTCTGGCCCGATCGTCATCGGCCAGGCGTGCGAATTTGATTACTCGGGCACGCAAGCATGCCGCGTGCTCAAGGAGGAGGGCTACCGCGTGGTCCTCGTCAACTCCAACCCGGCAACGATCATGACGGATCCGGATCTCGCGGACGCCACCTACATTGAGCCGATCACCCCAGACGTCGTGGCAACGATCATCGAGCGAGAGCGACCCGACGCCGTTCTGGCGACTCTTGGCGGTCAGACGGCGCTGAACACGGCGATGGCACTGGCCGATAACGGCACGTTTGAGACCTATGGCGTGGAGTTCCTTGGTGCGGACGCGGAGGCGATCCGCAAGGGCGAGGACCGGCAGGCGTTCAAGGAGGTCGTTGACGCCTGCGGCGGGGAATCCGCCCGTTCGCACATCGCACACAGCCTCGATGAGTGCTTCGATGCGGCGCAGGACCTTGGATATCCGCTCGTCGTGCGCCCCTCCTTCACGATGGGTGGGCTCGGCTCGGGCCTTGCACATACGCCCGAGGAGCTCGAGCGGATCGTCGGGGGAGGCCTGCACTATTCGCACACGGCCGAGGTTCTACTCGAGGAGTCGATCCTTGGCTGGAAGGAAATCGAGCTCGAGGTCATTCGCGACGCCGACGACGTGGCAATTCTCGTGTGCTCGATCGAGAATTTCGATCCCGTTGGCGTGCACACCGGCGATTCGATCACGATGGCGCCCGCGCTGACCCTAACCGACGCCGAGTACACGGCGGTACGCGATCTGGGAATCGCCATCGTCCGCGAAGTGGGGCTCGCCGCAGGCGGATGTAACATCCAGATGGCGATCGAGCCGGAGACCGGCCGCATGGTCGTCATCGAAATGAATCCGCGCGTCTCGCGCTCATCCGCGCTCGCCTCGAAGGCTACCGGCGTCCCGATCGCCAAGGTCACCACCAAGCTCGCGGTGGGCTACACGCTCGATGAGATCACCAACGACATGACCGGCGAGCCTCTCTCGGCGGGCGACCCGGCCGTGGACTACGTCGTCGTGAAAATCCCGCGCTTTGCGTTCGAAAAGTTCCCGGCGGCTGACGACACGCTGACGACGACGATGAAGTCGGTCGGCGAGGCCATGGCGCTCGGCCGCAACTTCACCGAGGCGCTTCAAAAAGCCACGCGCTCGATCGACAAGAAGGGCTCAACGTTCCACTGGCGAGGTGAGCCCGACGTCGATGCGCTCCTCGCGTCGATGGCACGGCCCACGCAGGATCGGATCATCGAAGTGCAGCAGGCGCTGCGCGGCGGGGCCAGCGTCGAGCAGGTCAACGAGGTGACGGCAATCGATCCGCTCTTCCTCGACCAGATCGTGCTCATCAATGACGTGGCCGAGGAGATCGCGAGCGCACAGGCGCTCACGCGCGAGGTCATGGAGACGGCTAAGCGGCACGGATTCTCCGACCAGCAGATCGCCGAGATCCGCGGCATTGGCGAGGCTGCCGTGCGCGAAGTTCGGTGGGCATATGGGCTTCATCCCGTGTACAAGATGGTCGACACCTGCGCCGGAACGCGCGAATCCACGACCCCCTACCTGTACTCGACCTACGAGCAGGAGTCCGAGGTTCTCCCGCGTGAAAAGCCGGCCGTTCTCATTCTTGGTTCGGGGCCGAATCGCATCGGTCAGGGTCTCGAGTTCGACTATTCGTGCGTGCAGGCTACCTTCGCGCTGGGCGAGGACTACGAGACGATCATTATCAACTGCAATCCCGAGACCGTCTCCACCGATTACGACATTTCCGATCGGCTCTACTTCGAACCGTTGACGCTCGAGGACGTGCTGGAAATCTATCGCGCGGAGTCGGAGGCAGGTCCCATTGCAGGCGTCATCGTCCAGCTGGGTGGCCAGACGCCGCTCTCGCTCGCCAAGGATCTCGAGGCGGCGGGACTGCCCATCGTCGGCACGTCGCCAAAAGCGATCGACCTGGCGGAGGACCGCGCGCTCTTTGGCACCGTGCTCGAAGACGCCGGCCTGCAGGCCCCCGATTTCGGCACGGCGATGAACGACTCGCAGGCGCTCGAGGTCGCAGAGTCCATCGGCTATCCGGTTCTGGTTCGCCCCTCGTACGTGCTCGGTGGCCGCGGCATGCAGATCGTCTTCTCCCGGTCGGAGATGGAGGAGTACCTCGAGCGACGCGAGTCTGAGAAGACCGACGCCTCGCGCGTGGCTTCCCCGCTGCTCATCGATCGCTTCCTCGACGACGCCGTGGAGATCGACGTCGACGCCCTGTACGACGGCGAGGAACTGTTCCTCGGCGGCGTCATGCAACACATCGAAGAAGCGGGCATCCACTCGGGCGACTCGGCCTGCGTCATGCCGCCCCTGACGATCTCCCAAGCGCTGATCGACACAATCTACGAGGCCACGGAGGCGATTGCCAAGGGCGTCGGAGTCATCGGCCTGTTGAACATTCAGTACGCGATCCGCTCGGGAATCCTCTACGTGATCGAGGCAAACCCGCGCGCCTCGCGCACGGTTCCCTTCGTATCGAAGGCGGCGGGCGTCTCGCTCGCCCCGGCCGCCACGCGCGTCATGATGGGCGAGACCATCGCCGAGCTCAAGGCCGACGGCTCGCTACCCGAGGTGGACGCCCGGGTGCTCGATCTTGACGGGCCAATTTCGGTCAAGGAAGCCGTGCTTCCGTTCAAGCGCTTCGTCACGACGGACGGGCGGGTTGTGGACACCGTGCTCGGCCCCGAGATGCGCTCAACGGGCGAGGTCATGGGTATCGACTCGACCTTCCCGGTGGCGTTCGCCAAGGCCCAGTCGGGCGCGTATGGCGGCCTTCCGACGTCGGGAAGCGTGTTCGTCTCGGTGTCTGACGACGACAAGTCCGGCATGATCTTCCCGGTCTCGCAGCTGGTGGACATGGGCTTTACGATCTACGCGACGTCCGGAACCTCGCGCGTGCTTGGGCGCTATGGCATCACGTCGACTCACGTGGACAAGATTTCGGAGCAGCCAGACCACAACGTCGTCCACCTCATCACCTCCGGCAAGATCGACATGGTGGTCAATACTCCGAACAGCAAAGGCAGCCGCGCGGACGGCTACTCCATCCGCGCTGCGACAACGGCCGCCGACCTTCCGATCATGACGACGATCGCGGAATTCGGTGCGGCGGTCCAGGCGATTAAAGACCAGCGTGAGCGGGAGTTCAGGGTCGTGACGCTCCAGGAACACAACGCGGGTAAATAAGCAGGTACATCGCTTGCATGTTTGGCTCGCGTGTCGCGCGATCATGCCATAATGCGGCTGTGACCAGTGCGAATACACAACTCTAAAATGTTCGACGGCAAATGGTATTAAACGGCGGTAATTTGCTCCTTTGAGCGCTATATTTACGGTAATAGAGTCAAGTGTGAGGAGAACATCATGGCTTTACCAACCCTTACGCCCGAGGAGCGCAAAGCCGCGCTTGAGAAGGCGGCTGTTGCTCGCAAGCGTCGCGCAACGATCAAAGAAGAGTTGAAAACTGGGGGAACCAAGCTGTCCGACGTTCTCGCACTCGCTAAGGACGATCCGGTCGTCGCCAAACTCAAGGTGACCTCACTCTTGCAGGCCATGCCTGGGGTGGGGCCGGCTAAGAGCGCGTCGATTATGGAGACGGCGAAGATTTCTCCCTCGCGCCGCGTCGGTGGTCTTGGCAAGCACCAAGCTCAGCGCCTCATTGACCTGTTCGGTTAATTAGGCCTTCGACGCACTCTGGCGGCACCTTTCGGGGTGCCGCTTTCTTGTGCGGCGTGTGGCACGGGTGGGCCGATTTCTGGCACGATGGGTCCATGGCAAAAGCGTTTGTGTTGACTGGTCCCACCGCAGTTGGCAAGGGCACGGTGATCGCGGAGTTGACCGCGGCGCGCCCGGACATCTGGTTTTCGATTTCAGCGACGACGCGCGCGCCCAGGCCCACCGAGGTGGACGGCGTGAACTACTATTTCCTGTCGGACGAGGAATTCGACCGCATGGTTCACGACGACGAGATGCTCGAGTGGGCGGTTGTTCACGGTCTGGCCAAGTACGGCACGCCGCGCGGGCCTGTCGAGGCGGCACTGGAGGAGGGGAACACCGTGCTCCTCGAAGTCGATCTTGCCGGTGCGCGGCAGGTGCGCGAATCGATGCCGAGCGCCGAGCAGATCTTTCTCGCGCCACCCTCGTGGGACGATCTTGAGGCGAGGCTGCGCGGGCGCGGCACCGAAACCGAAGAAGAGCAGCGCCGCAGACTGGAGACGGCGAGGGTGGAACTGGCTGCGGAAGCCGAGTTTGACCACGTCGTCGTCAATACGACAGTGGCACAAGCCACCGCAGACCTACTTAAAATTATGGACCGAGCCGACTAGACTTAAAGGCTGATACCTTGGCTATCCAAGGTAAACCATCGTGGAGAGGCAAACATGTTCGGAACGACCCCCAATCCTGAGGGTATTACCTCGCCGGCAATCGATGAATTGCTGGACAAGGTAGATTCGAAGTACACGCTCGCAGTGCTCAGCGCTGCGCGTGCTCGCCAGATCAACTCCTACCGTCAGGAAATGAAGTCCGGCGATCAGAACGTCACCAATATTGGACCGCTGGTTCCAGCGACGCCCGAGGACAAGCCTCTGTCGGTAGCTCTCGAAGAGATTGCCGAAGACAAGCTCTCGATGTCCCTTGATGACTAATAGCTCGGGAGCCTCCCATCGGGGAGGCTCTTTTGTTTCTACGCCGCGCGTCCTCCTCGGAGTGACGGGCGGTATTGCCGCGTATAAGGTCCCCGCTGTCGTTCGGGGTCTGCGCGAAGCGGGGATCGACGTCGTCGTGGCGCCGACCCCCGAATCGCTGAACTTCGTGGGTAAGACGACGTGGGAGGCCATCTCTGGCAATCCCGTTCACGTGTATACGCCCGAGGGCGCGGACGAGGTGGTGCACGTGCACACGGGCCAGGACGCCGACCTCGTTCTGATTGCTCCGGCCACAGCAAATACGATGGCGAAGATCGCCGCCGGTATCGCGGATAACCTGCTCACCGCCTCGGTGCTCGTTGCGACCGCGCCCGTCGTTCTCGCGCCAGCGATGCACACGGAAATGTGGAACAACGCCGCCACGCAGGCCAACGTGGCTACCTTGCGCGAGCGCGGCGTGGAATTCATCGGTCCCGAATCGGGGCGCCTGACAGGTCAAGATTCCGGTATTGGACGCATGAGCGAGCCCGATACGATTGTGGCGGCGGTCCTCGATCGTCTCGGTGCGCCCGCCCGCTGTGAGGCCGACCTCGCCGGTCTGCGGATCGCCATCAGCGCCGGCGGCACACGCGAGCCCATCGATCCCGTGCGGTTCATCGCGAACCGCTCGACCGGCCGGATGGGCGTGGCCCTTGCCAATGAGGCGGCAGCCCGCGGCGCCGAGGTCCACCTCGGCGCGGCGAATATCGAAACTGCCGTGTTAGCCGATCTCGATCCCACCGTGCAAGTGATTCCCGTCGGATCCGCGCTCGAGCTGCAGTCTGCGATGGAAGATCTTGCCGCGAACGCGGACGTGCTCGTCATGAGCGCGGCCGTATCCGATTTTCGCGTCGACTCGAGCTCTGACACGAAGATGAAGCGCGACGGCGATCTCCAACTCATGCTCGTTGAGAATCCGGATATCTTGGCTGGGCTTGCACACGAGCGGCGCGAGGGCCAAACCATCGTGGGCTTCGCGGCCGAGACCGGTGACGCCGAGACGGACTACCTCGAATTTGGCCGGCAGAAGGCGCGCCGCAAGGGTGCTGACCTGCTCGTGATCAATCGAGTGGGCACGGAGGCCGGGTTTGGTGACGTGGATACGGCAGTGACGATTGTTGACCGCAATGGCGGCACCGTGGCTGAGGCAGCCGGCTCGAAGGCCGATGCCGCCGCCGCGATTATTGATTCAATTAAGACATACAGGACGAACTAAGTGACTCTTCAGCCCTTTACCTCGGAGTCTGTGACCGAGGGGCACCCCGATAAGGTGTGCGACCGCATTTCCGACGAGATTCTCGATGCGATGCTCGCGCAAGACCCGCAGGCGCGCGTAGCGATCGAAACACTCGTGTCCACGGGCCTCGTGCTCGTGGCCGGCGAGGTGACGACCAAGGCGTACGTCGAAATTCCCGAGATCATTCGCAAGGCTGTGAAGGACATCGGCTACACGTCATCGGAGATTGGCTTCGATGCCGATTCATGCGGCGTCATGGTCTCGATTGGCCAGCAGTCGCCCGATATTGCCGGTGGTGTGGACGAATCCTACGAGGCCCGCACCGATGGCGAGACGGATCCGTTCGACCTTCAGGGCGCGGGAGATCAGGGCCTGATGTTCGGCTACGCCACGAACGAAACGCCCGAGCTCATGCCGCTGCCTATTCATCTCTCGCACCGCCTCGCTGAGCGGCTTTCCGAGGTGCGCAAGCGCGGCATCGTGCCCGGCCTGCGCCCGGACGGCAAGACCCAGGTGACCGTGGACTACGACGACAACGGCCCGGTTGCGATCAACACCGTCGTCGTGTCGACTCAGCATGACGACGACGTCACCTGCGAATGGCTGGAACGCGCCATTCGCGAGCACGTCATTGATCCCGTGCTGGCCGCGGAAACCGACGTTGATACCTCCACGATGAGGGTCTTCGTGAACCCGTCAGGCCGTTTCGTCCTCGGTGGTCCGCAGGCAGATGCCGGCGTGACCGGCCGTAAGGTTATCGTCGATACCTACGGCGGCATGGCTCGTCACGGTGGCGGAGCCTTCTCCGGAAAGGATCCGTCGAAGGTGGATCGCTCGGCCGCGTACGCTGCGCGTTGGGTGGCCAAGAACGTTGTCGCCGCTGGCCTTGCGGATCGGTGCGAGGTGCAGGTCGCGTACGCGATCGGAAAGGCTCAGCCAGTCTCGGTGCGCCTCGATACGTTCGGGACCGAGAAGCACGAGCTTGCCGCGATCGAGAAGGCTGTGGATAAAGTGTTCGACCTCAGGCCTGCCGCGCTGATCGCCGAGCTTGATCTGCTGCGCCCGATTTACGCCCAGACCTCGGCATACGGTCACTTTGGCCGCGCCTTGGAGGACTTTACGTGGGAGAAGACCACGAAGGTCGAGGAGCTGCGAGCAGCGCTCTAAAGTGTCGGACACTCGTGATTGAATAATGTCATGAGTGAAAGCGAGGGTCTGTTCGACCTCCCCGACTACGGATATCAGGAAGAGTTGCTCTCCCTGAGTCCCGTCGCGCGCGATATCGATTCCGATGTCGCGTTGCCAGTCGCTCGCGTTCTTCCAGATATGCCGCAGCCGCACATGGACAGGCTGTTTGACTACGAGATTCCGGCGAAGATGGCCGACGTGGAGGTTGGCGCGCGGGTCGTGGTCGATATCGGTTCGCGCCGGGTCGATGGCTTCGTTGTGGAGCGCGCTCAGTCCACGAATTACCACAAGCTCCGGCCGATCCGCCGCGTTGTATCCCGGATCGGCGTGCTTACTCCCGAGGTCCTCGAGCTGTGCCGGCACGTTGCCCGGCGTCAGGCGAGCCCGGTGTCATCCGCGATCCGCCTCGCCGTCCCGCAACGTCACGCCCGGGCGGAAAAGGAGTTCCTCGAGCTACCTCCTCTCGCGCCCGCAGCACTGATTAGCCACGATGGTGCGGAGTGGGATCGCTACATCGGCGGCTCTCAGTTCACCGCGGAGTTTCGTGCGGGTCAGCGGCCAAGCGGCATCGTAAACCTGCGGGCTCGTGACCGAGCACATCATCTTCTTCCATTCCTGTTGGCCGCGGTTCGCCAAGCGGATCAGGGCGCGATCGTCGTCGTTCCTACGCCCGCAATGGCGCGTACGCTTGCCGCCACGCTGTCTGAGCGGGTGGGGGAGCACGTTGCTCTCATGGTCTCCGAGGATGACCACGCCACGCGTTACCAAACGTTCCTGGGTGTGCTCGCGGGCCGCACCCGGATCGTTGTGGGCACTCGGTCTGCGGTGTGGGCGCCGGTGAAAGATCTCGGCCTGGTGGCGATCGTTGACGACCATCATTCGGCCTTCGCCGAGCCTCGCAGTCCATACATTCATGCCCGCGAGGTACTCGCGGTCCGGGCGAGCCAATCTGGCGCCTCGTTTATGGCGTTCAATTACGGCCCGTCGGCCGAGCTCGGGCAGATGGTCGCTCAGGGCAGAGCCCGCTGGATCACGCCGGCCGTGAGCGAGCATCGAGATGGGGTCGCCCAGATTCTGTCCGCGAATGATTTCCGCACCGAGGGCGTAGACCTGGCGCGCATGCCGTCCTCGGTCTTTCAGGTGACGAGCGCCGGGCTCGATCGCGGCCCCGTGCTCTTCATCGTCCCGCGCGCGGGCTACATTCCACTCCTTGCCTGCCAGAACTGCAGGGAAATTGCCGAGTGTCCGCAGTGCGCCGGCACCCTAGCGATCCCGCAGCCCGATTCGCCGCCGGTATGCACCCGGTGTTCGTTCGTGGTGCGCAACTTCCGGTGCCTCAACTGCGGGGGAGCACGAATTCGAGCGGTGCGCATCGGCTCCCAGCGCACAGCCCAAGAAATCGGGCGGGCGTTCAAGGGCGAATCGATCCACGTGGCGGGCGTGGGAGAGGCGCGATCAACTCTGGACGGCTCCCGGCGCATCGTCGTGTCGACCCCCGGTGTAGCTCCCATTGTCGACGGCGGATACGCAGCCGGCATCGTGCTCGACGCGGGCTACATGTTGCGCTCCTCCCGGCTCGAATCGGAGGTGCAGTTCCTGCGTACCATCGCACACACGGCAGCGCACATTCGCGCCCGGTCGGTCGGCGGAACCCTCCTCGTGGTGGGAGACGTGTCCAACGAACTCATCTCGGCCCTCCACACGTGGGACATGGCGGGATGGACGGATAACCTCCTGCGCGAGCGTTCGGAGATCGGGCTTCCACCCACCTCCGTGTGGGTGGAACTCAAAGGCCCCGAGCACTCACTTCGCGACTATCTTGGCATGCTGCGATCGGTTGCCCACGAGCGCGGGTACGACGCCGAAGGCGTGCCAGTCGATGCCCTGTTCGCGGGCGGAGCGCAGGACGTGATCCCGGGGATGGCTGTGCTCGGGCCCAATCCGGCTGGCGGCGAGATGGTTGCCTACCTGCGTTATTCCGAAGCCGAACGCGCCGAAAAGACCGACGTCGTCTATGCAGCACACCGAGCGGCCTCGGCTCATCGGCTGTCTCCGGGATTACGGATCGTGGTGGATCCTCAGCTCTAGCGTACCCACCTTATAGACTGACTCCCGTGCGTATTATTTTTGCTGGAACACCAGATACTGCTGTCCCGTCTCTCGAGGAGTTAGTGCGAGACCACGAGGTGCTCGCGGTGCTCACACGCGCGCCTGCGCCGGTTGGGCGCAAGCGCGTGCTGACGAAGTCGGCCGTCCACGAACGCGCCGAGGAGCTCGGCCTGCCCGTGCTGACACCGGCCTCGCTGCGCGACGCCGAGGTGCACGCCGAAATCGCGGCTTACGAGCCAGAGGCGATCGCCGTCGTCGCCTATGGAATGCTCGTGCCACCGGAGCTGCTCGCCGTGCCCGTGCACGGATGGCTGAACCTTCACTTTTCGCTTCTCCCACGGTGGCGCGGAGCTGCTCCCGTTCAGTACGCCATCGCGGCGGGAGACTCCACCACGGGGACCGCCGTGTTCCAGATCGAGGAGGGCTTGGACACGGGTCCGGTGTTTGACGTCGAAGAACGAGAGATGTCCGCGGCAGACACGGCGGAAAGCTTGCTGGATGAACTCGCCGTCAGCGGCGCGCGCCAGCTGTCCGAGGTTCTTGCACGCATCGAGCGCGGCGAGGGCGAATCGCGGCCCCAAGAGGGCGAGCCCACGTTCGCACCCCGGCTGACGTCGAAGGATGCCCGCATCGACTGGTCCGAGCCTGCTGAGGTCGTCTCGGCAAAGACCCGCGGATGGTGGCCTGCGCCAGGTGCGTGGACGAGCGTCGGAACAACCAGGGTCAAACTCGGCCCCGTTGCCGTGACGGACGTCGAGGGACTTGCGGTGGGGGAAATTCGCGCAGGGGCGACCGTGCTCGTTGGCACCGGGACGACGGCGGTCGAGCTCGATCGCGTCGGGCCCGCCGGCAAAGCGTGGATGAATGCTGCAGACTGGGCGCGAGGCCTGAACACTGACCATCTAACGTTTGGAGAGAACAATGCATGAGCGCCCCAGAAATTGGCGACCAGGCCGCCAATCCTCGGATCCGGCACGCACCGTCGTCTTTGAGGTGCTCATGGACGTGGAGGTCAACGGCGCCTATGCGAATATCGCTCTTCCACGGGCAATCCGCTCGGCCAGACTGAACCGCCAGGACGCCGCGTACGCCACGAATCTTGCATACGGTACCCTGCGCATGCAGGGCCGCTGGGATGCGATCCTTGCTCACTGCATGGATCGCCCCGACGTCGACCCCGAGGTCCGCGTGCTCCTGCGAATGGGAACCCACCAGCTCCTCGAGCTTCGCACCCCGCCGCACGCCGCCATTCACGAGACAGTCATGCTCGCCCGCAACGAGGTCGGCACGGGCTCGTCCGGGTTTATCAACGCCGTTTTGCGCCGGGTATCCGAGCGCACGCCCAAGCAGTGGCAGGATCAGCTCAAGAAGGATCACGGTAAGGTCAACACCGTCGGATTCCTCTCCGACTGGTTCTCGCACCCGAAGTGGATTGTTCGAGCCCTATCCGAGTCGCTGAGAGCCCACGGCCGCACTCACAAGGATCTTCTGTCCGTCCTGCGCGCACACAACGAACCGGCGGCGGTCGCGCTTGTGGCCCGCGACATCCCGGTTGAGGAACTGCGTGCCGATATAGGCAGGGGCCACATGGACTCCACGCCCGGCCAC
Organism: Trueperella sp.; assembly: GCF_043424875.1. Taxonomy (NCBI): domain Bacteria; kingdom Bacillati; phylum Actinomycetota; class Actinomycetes; order Actinomycetales; family Actinomycetaceae; genus Trueperella; species Trueperella sp. Next base: position 66,927 of record NZ_JBHWPL010000015.1, read on the forward strand.
CTCGTCGATACCGCCGTGCTCCTCGAAGGAGGCGATCCCGGCCGCGTCTTTGCCGTCAAGGATGGCTACGCCGGGGTGCAGGACGAGGGGTCGCAACTCGTGGCTCGCACGTTTGCCGCGGCGCCGATCGACGGCCCAGACGGCGCCTGGCTGGATATGTGTTCCGGCCCGGGCGGCAAGACGGCCACGCTCGCGGCGCTCAACCCCAAGGCAACGATCTTCGCCAATGAACTGCACGAACATCGCCTCGACCTCGTGGCTAATTCAGTGGGACCGTGGTCGGACCGGGTGAACCTTCGCCTTGGCGACGGACGAGAGATCGGCGCCGAGGAACCGCAGCGCTATGACCGCGTTCTCATCGACGCTCCCTGCACGGGAATCGGCGCACTCCGGCGTCGTCCGGAATCTCGCTGGAACAAGGAAGCGGCGGACGCCTTCGACCTCGTCAAACTCCAGCTCTCGCTCCTTGAATCCGGCTGGGACGCGCTGCGCAGCGGGGGAGTGCTCGGGTACTCCACGTGCTCGCCATACTTGGCTGAAACCACGCAGGTGATGGAGACGTTCTTGGCGGGCAGGGACGACGCGATCTTGCTCGACGCCAACGAAATCGCAACGGGCGAGTCGGTGATGGACATCGAGGGCGAGGGTCCGTATCTGCAGCTGTGGCCGGATCAGCATAAGTCGGACTCAATGTTCTTGGCGCTCATCAAAAAGCGATAGGCTGGGCTCATGAGAATCAACCCATCCATTTTGAACTGCGATTTTTCCGATCTCAAAGGTGAGCTTCATAAGATCCGCAATGCGGATTGGGCTCACGTGGACGTGATGGACAACCATTTCGTCCCGAACCTCACGATGGGTGTTCCGATTGTTGAAGCGATCGTGGGAACCAGCGAGATTCCGATCGACACGCACCTCATGATCGAGAACCCGGACGTCTGGGCGCCACAGTATGCGGAGGCGGGCGCGAAGTCGGTGACCTTCCATGTGGAGGCCGCAGCTGCGCCGCTGCGCCTAGCCCGCGAGCTACGCGCCATGGGCGTCCGCGCGGGTCTGGGGCTCAAGCCCGCCACACCGATCGAGCCGTACCTGGATATCCTCGATGAGTTCGACATGATCCTCGTCATGACCGTCGAGCCGGGGTTTGGCGGCCAATCGTTCATCCACTCGATGATGCCCAAGGTTCGGCGCACGCGCGAGGCGATCGACAAGCACGGTCTGGACGTGTGGATCCAGGTCGACGGCGGTGTGTCACGTGACACGATTGAGATCGCGGCCGAGGCTGGTGCAGACACGTTTGTGGCTGGATCTGCGGTGTATAAGGCCGAAGATGCCTACGCGGAAGTCGAGCACCTGCGTTCGCTCGTCAGCGGCCATTCCCACTAATTGAAATTTCAGCATATACTGGCCTCACATGCTTCGGGGTCAGTGAAAATCTGAACCGGCGGTGATAGTCCGCGACCCGGCCTTCGGCCGGTTGATGAGGTGAAATTCCTCAACCGACGGTTAAAGTCCGGATGGGAGAAGCAGGATGGACGGCCGATGGCCGTCGTTAATGTCGCGGGCCTTTGGCCTGCGCGTCCGAACCCCGACGCGTGGGGAGAGGACATATGAACTCGACGATGAAATGGGCTGCGCCGCTGGTGCTTGGCCTTGTCATCCTCATCGCCTGGGTTACTGCGACTAAAACGGGCATGGTCGGTAGCTGGGCGCTACCTTCGCCTGGCCACGTCTGGAGGCGCATCGTCTCCGGTATTTCGAATGGTTACCTTCTCGATGCGACCGCCCAAACCATGACCGAGGCACTCCTTGGCTGCGTGTTCGGCACCGTTATCGGCGTGCCACTCGGATTTGCCATCGCCCATTTCAAGCCTCTGGCCGCGTCGGTGCAGCCGTATCTAGCCGCGTCCCAAGCCATCCCCGCCGTCGCCATTGCACCGCTTCTTGTGGTGTGGGTGGGCTACGGAATGACGCCGATCGTGGTGCTGTGCACGATCATGGTCGTTTTCCCGATCATCATTAACACGACGGTGGGCGTGCGCTCGATCGATCCGGATCTCATCGGCGCCGCGCGCATCGACGGCGCTGGCTCCCTCACCCTCTTGGGTTTCATCGAGCTACCGCTCGCCGCCCCGTTGATCCTAGCCGGGCTACGCAACGGCTTCACGCTGTCAATCACCGGCGCCGTCGTCGGCGAAATGGTGGTCGGAGGTCAAACTGGCCTCGGCATCCTCCTCAGCAGCGCCCAGTCGCTCAACGATTCGTCCGGAATGTTCGCCGCCATCGGCATTCTCGCCGTCACGGCGATCTCCATCTACGTCGTCATCTTGATCATTGAAAACAAGGCCCACGAGGCCGTCTCGGAAAGGTAAGGCAATGAAGAAACTATGTGCCGTGCTCGCACTTCTCGCTCTCGGAGCATGCTCCAGTGGCGGGGGAGAACCGGCGACGACGGCCCCGCCGGCATCCGAGGGTGAGCGCCTGGCCGTGACCATCGGCCTGACCTACATCCCTGACGTGCAGTTCGCGCCGATCTATGTGGCCGAGGCGAATGGATACTTCGACGAGGCGGGTGTGGACGTGACGATTCGACACCACGGCGCGCAGGAATCTCTGTTCGGAGCCATTCAGAGTGGGGAGGAGGACATCGTGTTCGCGGGCGGCGACGAAATGATGCAAGCCCGCTCCACCGGCGTCGATATCGTCAACTGGGCAACGATGTACCAGACCTACCCCGTCACCCTCATCGTCAAGGCGGACTCCGGCATCGAATCGGCGGCGGACCTTGAGGGCAAGTCCGTGGGGCTGCCCGGGCCCTACGGCGAGAACTACTTCGGCCTGCTGGCGATGATCGAGGACTATGGCCTTAGCGACGTCCAGATCGAATACATCGGCTACACGCAGACCACGGCGCTCGCCACGGATTCTGTGGACTCCATTATTGGCTTTTCTAATAACGACGCCGTCGCGATGAGGAACGCTGGCATGGACGTGGTTGAGCTCCCGCTCGTCCAAGGCGATCTGCCGCTGATCGGCGTCGGGCTCGGAAGCATGGCGGACAACCTCGATCCGGAGACTCTGGCCAAAGTCCTCGAGGCCATCGATCGCGGCGCCACAGCGGCGTCTGAGGATACGCAGGCGACGCTCGACATCGTCGAAACGTACGTGCCGGCTCTGAGTGAGCCTGAGCAGCGCGAGGTCTCGGCGCAGGTGCTCGAAGCGACGCTCGAGCTCTACATGGGCGGCGAGACGTTCGGCTATCAGGACGCCGAGCGGTGGGACGCGATGGCAACGTTCATGGCCGACGCCGATCTGCTCGAGATCCCCGTGCCCGCAGCGGATGCGTACACGACCTCCGTTCTTGACTACCGGACGGGATCCGCTGAGTAGAGAGGCTTCGATAGGATAGAGCCGTGAAAACCTTTGAGGAACTTTTTGAGGAACTATCCATCAAGGCCGTCGAGAGGCCCGAGGGGTCTGGCTCGGTCAAGGAGCTTGACGCCGGCGTCCATTTTATTGGGAAGAAGATTCTGGAAGAGGCGGGCGAGGTGTGGATCGCGGCCGAGTACGAGTCGGACGATGCTCTCGCGGAAGAGGCCTCCCAGTTGCTCTACCACCTTCAGCTCATGCTGATTAAGCGCGGGCTGACCCTCACCGACGTCTACCGATACCTCTAGGAGAACCATGCTTCGCATTGCCGTCCCGAACAAGGGATCCCTGTCCGAACCCGCTTCGCGCATGCTTGCCGAGGCCGGATACCGCCAGCGCCGTGAGAGCCGCGAGCTCGTGCTCGTGGACGCGGAGAACGAGGTGGAGTTCTTCTATATCCGCCCGCGTGACGTGGCGGTGTACGTCGGGGCCGGAACAGTCGACGTCGGCATCACTGGCCGCGACCTGCTGCTGGACTCGGGCGCGAACGCGGTGGAACACCGCGGCCTTGGATTCGCGCGCGCGACCTTCCGGTTCGCGGCGCCGGGCGGGCAGGACCTGACTCTCGAGGATCTCGCGGGCAAGCGTATTGCCACGTCCTATGACGCGCTCGTGACGAACTACCTGGCCACGCGCGGCATCGACGCGGAGGTCGTGCACCTCGATGGCGCCGTGGAGAGCTCGGTTCGCCTCGGCGTGGCGGACGCGATCGCCGACGTCGTCGAAACGGGTTCAACGCTGCGCGCCGCAGGCATGGACGTCTTTGGAGACCCGCTCCTCAGGTCCGAAGCGATCCTCATTCGCAACGCGGACATGGAGGTCACGCGTGACATCCACATCCTCGACGGGCGCCTCGAGGGCGTCATCATGGCCCGCAGCTACGTGCTCATGGATTACGACATCCAGCGCGAGCACCTCGACGCGGCCGTCAAGCTCACGCCCGGCTACCAGTCGCCAACCGTCTCACCGCTCCACGATGAGGAGTGGGTGGCCGTGCGCGCGATGGTCGAGCGCTCCACGATGAACCGAGTGATGGACGATCTTCACGACGTCGGCGCGCGCGGCATCATCGTGACCCCAATTATCACCTCGCGTATCTGAGCCGTCAGGAGCGGTGGCTGAGTAACCGTCCCGCGTAGACGCCTGCTGCCGCCACCGCGAGGAACGAGAGCGGATCGTCCAGATAGCCGCGACCCATCGTGCTCAAGGGTGCGGGCGGCGTGCGCAAGACCTCATCCAAGTCGTCTGCGGGCACGCCGACCAGCGTGAGGGAGTCGTTGCCCGCCAACTCCACGAGCTGGCGGGCCATCTTTGCCGCAACCTCGTCGTCGATATCCGTCAGTTCCGGCGCGACGACGGCGCACGGCACGCGCACGATGTCACTGAGCACGCGCATCGTGTGGTGGGAGATGACGCGGTGGCGTTCGCGCGGGTCGGCCTGCGACGCGCGGAGCGCTGCGATCGGCCTGCCACCGAGCACGTGAGCCGCATTGAGCGCCTCTCCCGTGGAGGTTCCGGAAAAGCCCCAGCGGGTGTCCGTGCCGAGGTTGCCAGGCCCCTGAGCAACGATGGCAACATCGGCGTTCCAGACGTAGCGAGCGGCGAGCAGAGCCGTGTACACGTTGACTGATTCTAGTTCGCCGCCGTAGGCCTGTCCGGACGAAATGGTGCCAAGGATGTGGCCGCCGTCGCGCAGTCGGTGAGCCGTCTGAGAGAACCACGCCGGTAGCGCTCCGCCGTCGGTCATGACGTAGGCGATCTTCGCCCCGGGCGCCACGTGGTGGATTCCGGCCACGATCGCGGGAAGCGCTGAATGAAGATCCGCGGCGATGACGGGCATGCCGTCAACCGAGTCCGCGTCGCGAAGGATCTCGTGATGGGCGGATTCTTCCTCGTCGACACCGAGCACCATGTACTGCATGGGCGTATAGCGCGCCTTCACGATGTGCCCGGGCGCGTGCGGCCCATCCTCGGGCAGGCGGTCAGGAATGGCGACGATCATGACGTACCCGCCCGTGCCAAGGCCTCGCTCGTGGGCGGCGGCTGTCACGAGCACTCGCTCGCCGGCCTGCGGGCGGCCAACCTGAGGAATGTAGGCGAGGGCGCGAACTGACGTGCCGTCGGCCAGCGTGGCGTCGTATTCAACGGCCTTGCCCCACGATGCTCGTTCCCGCTCGATGTGAGCGCTTCTCCACTTCATCACGACTACGAGCCTAGTGCATTAGGGTTGGAACTATGACGCACGATTCTCGACCCGTGGATCAGCGGCGCTTCGCATTGCTCGTCTACATTCGCCGGTCCAAGCCCACGGTGGAACAGATTATCGCCATGCCCGCATATCAGGGAATCCACCCGGACAACGTGCGCCGGTATGTCGAGCGTGACCTTCAAGATCTGCGAGAGACCGGCTACCTCATCACCGTTGACGATCTCGGGCGCTACGTGCTGGATGACTCCACGAACATTCACGTAGATGGCACGGGCATCGAGCTCGGAATTCTTCAGTCGCTTTTGGGGTCGAAAGGTAAAACGACGCCGTTCGTCACCGCCCAGCAGGGCGTCACGAAACTCCTATCCAGCGGGGCCGTGACAACCCAAGCCGCGAACCTCACGGTCCACACGCCACGCGGTGAGGAGGCGGTGCGCATCGCGGCCGCCATTCAACTGGGCAAGCGCATTCGATTCACCTATCAGTCGGCCAGTAGCGCCGCGCCCGCCGTTTACACCGTCGAACCGTTCCGGCTCGAAGTGCACTTCGACGTCTATTACCTGCGCGGGTATCAGGTCAAGGTCGAGGGCAGCGATTCTCACGGCCACCGGGTCTATAAGCTTGACCGGATCGTGGGGAAGGTCAGCGTACTCGACGACGACATCACGCGCGCTTGGGATGAGAGCACCCCGACCGACCTCGCGCCGATCTCGGCGACCGTTCGGCTGCGCCGCCCGCTCCCGCTGCTCTCGCAGGCAACGAGCTCGACACGCCACGACGAGGGCATCGACATCGAGCTCACCAACATTGACCGCTCCGATCTGTATTCGACGCTGATGTTCTACGGCCTCGACGCCGAGCTCATCGGCCCGCCGCACGTGGTGAAGGACTTCGAACGCCGCGTACGGCATCTGGCTGAGCTTGGACGGGAGCGCCATGGCTGATCTATCGCTCACGCGCAAAATCGCGATTCTGACGTACCTGGCGAGCAATTCACCCACGCTGCGCGAGCTCGCCAAGCACTTCAAGACCCAGCCTGAGCGCATGCGAAACGAACTCATGGGTCTGTTTACCACCGAATACGACGTGGGCGGCCACTATGAGACCCCGGTGGATGTGGACATTCCCGAGGACCTCGACGAGGAGGTCTTCCTCATCGATAACCAGACGGACGTGTTTCCGGCGCTCACGCTCGCCGAGATCATTTCCCTTCTCGCCCTCATCGATGACATGTACGGATCCGTCGATTCCGCGACGCGCTCGCAACTGACGCGCCTGCGCGAGCGCATGTCGGCGGCAGCCGCCGACGCCGGTTTCGAAGACGCGCTGTGGCCGGCGCCCACGGTCAACCTCGAGACGGGCGTGGCCGACGATCTCGTGCGCGCCATCGATCAGCGGCGCCTCATCGCCGTGGACTACATCAAGATGGGCGATGGCTTAACCGTGAGAACCGACCGGGCCGTCGTCGCCCCGGTGTCGGTGACCACGGGCTTCCACCCGCTACTCATCGCGGGTAAGGGCACCGACCTGCGCACCTACCGCCTCGATCGCATCGCATCGGTTGAGGTGCTCGATCAGACGTACACGCGCGCACTCGAGAAGGACATCCGCGCGCAGTACCTCGACCGCAACGAATTCGCTGGTCACGCCATCACGCTCACCGTTGAGTCGCGCGCTCGGTGGGTGGTCGAGACGATCCCCGTTCAATCCGTCACTGAACGTGATGGCCGCCTGATTATCGACCTGACTGCGTCTTCGATATCGTGGCTACGTACATTGCTGATCCAGATCGGCGACGCCGTGGTCGCGGTTGAGCCGCCAAGCGTTCAGCAGGCCATCGCGCGGGAAGCGCAACAGTATCTGGCAGGAGCGGGACACTAACGTGTGGGTGTGGGTTCTCATCATCGGGCTGATCGCCCTAGCCATCTATCTCGGGTTCACCGTCCGGGACATTTGGCGCTCGCTCAAGCGGCTCACCAGGCAAGCGGGTGAATTTGGCCGGGCAGTGAGCAGCTTTTCCGGGTCCTCAGATCGCGAGATCACGCCAATTGGTGACGTGTACGAGGACCCGGCCAGGCTTGAGGAAGCCCGCCGCGACCGGCGTCGTATCTCCGAGGTGCGTGCCCAGGCGCGTCGTCGTCGACTCAATCAGGCAACTGGCAGGTGGGAAGACATCACGGAAGACAGCTTCACATCGATCGGCCCCGAGGAACGCGAGCGGGCCCGCAAGCGCGTGGACGAGTTCCGATCATGAGGATAGGTGTCGCGCTGAACCCTGCCTCGGGCAAGGGAAGGGGAGAAAAGTATCGCGAGGTTCTACGCGAAGTCCTCGACATGTATCCCGTCGACATCGACTGGCTTCCCGTCGGCGATCCCGCCGAGTCTAAACAGGTCATGCACGATCGCATCGCGGACGGGCTCATCGACGCCCTTGTGCTCGTGGGCGGCGATGGCTTTATCCACACGGCGGTGAACGCGGTGGGGGATTCGCACATACCCGTTGGCATCATCGCCGCTGGATCGGGCAACGATATCGCCCGCGAATTCGACCTGCCGATTCATTCCGTGCACGATTCGATCCATCAGATCGCGTCCTCGCTGCTCACCCGGCGCTATCGGGACGTTGACGTTATCGAGATCGAATGGGAAGGCGGAAGCGAGCGCGCCCTGGCGATCGCGTCCGTCGGGATCGACGCCGACGCGAACGATCGCACAAACAAACTGACGTGGCCAAAGGGAAACCTGCGCTACGTGCGCGGCCTGATGACCTCCGTGCGCGAGTACGAGCCCTACGGCGTGCGGCTGACGATGGACGGGCACAGCCACGCCGGCCCGATGACCCTGCTATCAATCGCGAACACGCGGTTCTTTGGCGGAGGCTTTTGCATTTCGCCGGGTGCGCTTCCCGACGACGGCCTGCTCGACGTCGTCGTCACTCCCGGTTTCCGCCGCATCGACCTCGTGGATCTCATTCCGAAACTGCTGCTGATCAGGCACACGAAGGATCCTCAGGTGCACGTGTTCCGCACGGCGCAGGTGCGGATCGAGTCCGCCCCCGAGCACGGGATTGACCTACCGCTCATCATGGCCGACGGCGAGGAGATCTGCCGGGCGCCGGCGACGATTCGCGTGATCCCGCACGCGCTCAGAATGGTGATGTAATGGATCTCGTTGCCTCGCATTTCATCGACGAGTACGCCGCCCGCGGGATTCACCTGGACGCGTTCCAGCTGGAAGCGATCGAGGCCCTCAACGGCGACGAAGACGTGCTGGTGTGCGCGCCGACGGGCGCCGGCAAAACAGTCGTGGCCGAATACGCCGTGGAGTTGGCACTCGCTCGCTCGGCGCGCTGTGTCTATACCGCGCCCATCAAAGCGCTCTCGAACCAGAAGTACCGGGACCTCGCCGAAGATTTAGGCGAGGACACGGTCGGCCTCCTCACCGGCGACCAGACGATCAATCGCGACGCACCCATCCTCGTGGTTACCACCGAAGTGCTGCGCAATATGCTCTTCCAACGCGATGACATGATTCGCGACGTCGGCTACGTAGTTCTCGACGAGGTACACTACCTTGCCGACGAATTCCGTGGGCCCGTGTGGGAGGAAGTCATCCTGCAGCTGCCCGAGCGCACGCGCCTCGTCTCGCTCTCGGCAACGATTTCCAACGTCGAGGAGTTTTCGGGGTGGCTGCGCTCTGTGCGCGGGCCGACGGGCGTCGTCGTCTCGACCGTCCGGCCGGTTCCGCTTCTCCAGCACGTGGCCGTCTCACGCAAGCTCCACCCGCTATTTGACGCCGATGGAGACATTTCCCAGCGGCTCCTGCAGGCGGACGCCAAACTGGCTGAGCGCAATGAGTCCGGAGGATACCGGCGCCGGCGCACGACGTCCGTTGCCCGGCGTAAGCGCGTGCTCACCCAGCTTGCCGAGCGCGACCTGCTTCCGGCGATTCACTTCATCTTCTCCCGCAAGGGTTGTGATCGCGCGGTCGGCGATTTACTCGATGGCGGCGTGTCACTGACCTCCAAGGAGGAGGCCACGAGGATCCGACGGCGCCTGCGCGAGTTACGCGAGGAGCTGACGGAGGAAGACCAGCGAGCAGTCCGGTTCGGATTCTGGTCCCAGGCGATGACTCGCGGCTTTGCCGCGCATCACGCCGGAATGTTCCCCGCTCTGAAGGAACTGGCCGAAGACCTCATGGAAGATGGCCTGCTTAAACTCGTGTACGCGACGGGCACGCTCGCCCTGGGTATCGATATGCCCGTGCGCACGGTCGTCCTCGAAGACCTCCAGCGCTGGAATGGCGCCGATTTCGTGGAGCTCTCGGCTACGGAATACACCCAGCTGATCGGGCGGGCCGGACGCCGCGGCAAGGATACGGTAGGGCACGCTGTCGTTCTTCATACCGACGAGCTCGACGTTCGCCGGCTCGCCGATCTTGGATCGGGCAGGGTTGAGCCGCTGGAATCGGCGTTCTTCCCCTCGTATAACTCCGTGGCCAACTTGCTCGCGTTCCACACCTATGAGGACTCGCGGGCGATCATGGGCACCTCGTTCGCCCAGTATCAGCGCAATGCTGACCTCGGTGAAATCCGTGGCCGAATCACTCGTATCCGGTCGCGGCTTGAGTCGATGGAAACGGAACTCCGCGAGGCCTGCTTGCTCGGCGACCTCGTGGAGTACCTGCGCATTCGCCGCACGGCTGATCGAGCAACGAAGAGTGAGCGCAAGCGCGCGAAGGAGAATTACCGGGAGCGCATCCAGGACTCGTGGGATGCTGCGCAGACGGGCCACCTATACGCCTATGCGCGCGAGGGAGAGCTTGAGTACGGCGTCGTGCTTTCACTCGGGCGGCGGCTGCGGCTCATCAACATCTACGGAGAGATGGTGTGGCTGGCCCACGACGAGCTCTCCTCGGAACTGCGAGATCTTGGAACCATCGAGATGCCGTTCGGCGTCTCGCCGAAGAAGCCCGAGGTGCGCGAACAGATTGCGGACGACATGTACGCCGCGATCGCCGAGCGCGAGGAGCTGGGCCAAGATCGCGACCTGATGGGATCGTGGGACCGCTTTGCCGTGCGATCCAATCCCGAACTCGAAGCGCACCCGGTGCATCATTGCCCGGAACTGGCCGAGCACATCGAGCAGGCCTCCGAATACATCGCTCTTGAGGCGAGCCTGCGCGAACTCGAGGAGCTCTCCGAGAGCTTTGACGAATCGGTGGCAAAGGAGTTTGACGCCACGGCCGCCGTTCTTGCCCGCCTGGGATATTTCCAACCCGGCGAATCCGGACGCACGGATTCGGGCATGGTCAAACTTGCCGCCGGCGCCTCCATGCTTCGCGGCGTCCACAACGAAGCCGATCTGCTCATCGTTCAGTCGCTGAGCGAGAAGCAGCTGGCCGAGCTCACTCCGGCAGAGTTTGCCGGCGTATGTTCGGCCTACCTGTGCGACCGCCGACTCGGCGTCAACGTGCCGACTCACCCACGCCTGCGAGCGGCCTGGTCCGCGATCAACCGCAATCTCGACTTCCTCCTCGACATGGAGGCTGCGCACGGCATCGCCCGGACAGCGCAGCCGTACCCGGGTGGGATGGACGCGTTTATGGCGTGGGCCGGGGGAGCGGATCTGGAGTCTGTGCTGGCCATGAGCGACGTCGTCGTCGGAGATTTCATTTCGGCAAACCGGCGGCTCATCGACCTCCTTGGGCAAATCATCGACATCGCGCCCGCCGAGTATCTGGGAGAAACCGCACGTCAGGCCCGTGATTTGGTACGCCGATGGGAATGGCTCTAGTCGGCGACAGGCAAGTGCGACACGCCGATGAACAAGACACGCTAATGTGATGCCAATCGCACTGACGTAAACACGTGCCAAAGTCGCGGTGGCCCGTCTCAGTCTTCAATTGAAGTTGCCAGCGCGGTGGGGGTTACCTAGTCTAAAGGGACGCACGGATAATAGTGTGAGCGCAGACTCCGCAAGTTCGATAGAAAACGATCCACCGGATCGGTCCGAGGGACTTGGTCGGGGTCTGCGCTATTTTTTGGCATAGGATCTAACGGTGATTGTTCGGCTCCTCGCCGCCGTGGGCGGCGGCCTCGCCATGTGGCTCGCCAACGAGCCCGTGGGCTTGTGGTTCCTCGCATTTGCAGGTCTCGCGCTGTTGTGGACCGCCGTGCGAGGCAGGGGAGTGACCGCCGGTTTCGGCTATGCATGGATATGGGCCTTCGCGTACTTTCTGCCTCTCTTTCAGTGGGCGACGCCGGCCTCGGGCACGTTCCTCGCGCAGTTTGCCCTCGCAGCGGTCGAGGCCGTGTACATCGGCGTTCTAGGCGGGACCTGGTCACTCTTTTCGCGCGTCGAGCGCATGGAGAACCTGCGCCCATCCGCGAGAACCGCCGCGCAGATTCTGTTGGCCGTCTTCACGTGGCTCGCAATGGAACAACTAAGATCCGCGTGGCCGTTTGGGGGAATGCCCTGGGGAACCCTCGGCTTCGCACTCGTGGATACGCCCCTCGTGCGCCTCGCGCCCTACGGCTCGACAACGCTCGTGGGAGCCGCGGCGATCGTCGTCGCGCTCCTCATAGCGATGGCCGTGCGCATGACGTTCCTGGGGGCCATGACCGCCGTGGTGAGCGTGCTCGCGCTTGTTATCGTGCCTGTGTTCGTTCCCATTGGCTCACACGCCTCGGGAACGATAAACGTTGCCATTGTGCAGGGCAATATTCCCGAACCCGGTACGGAGAACCGGGCGCTCGTAGTCACCCAAAACCACGCCGAGGCAACCCGTGCGCTTCTCAAGGAGACCACGATTACGCCGGACATCATTCTGTGGCCCGAATCGTCGTCAGATCGCGACGTGCGCGCAGATGAACAGGCCGGGCAGATCGTCTTCGGGCTCGTCGACGAGGCGCAGATACCGCTCGTCATGGGCACGCAGGAGTATGTGGATGGCGGGCGCTACAACGACGTGCTCGTGATCGAGCCGAACGTGGGAGTGACAGACCGATATTCCAAGCAACATCCCGTGCCGTTTGGTGAATACGTGCCGCATCGTGACTTCTTCCGGAACTTCTCAGAGGCAATTGATCGGGTGGGAGCCGACATGTTCGCGGGTGATGGCCCGGCAAACGTGCTCGTCTCGGTAGCTGACTCGACGATCAACCTCGCGGTGCCGATCTGCTTCGAGGTCGCTTACAACGAGATCGTGGCGGAATCCGTCAACGAGGGGGCACAGCTCATCGTCGTACCGACGAATAACGCCACGTTTGGATACACGGGCCTGAGTTCGCAGCAATTTGCTATGTCGCGTTTTCGCGCGATCGAGCATCAGCGCACGGTGGTGCAGGTGTCGACCTCCGGTATCACTGGCGTGGTCAACACGCATGGCCAGATTGCCTACCAGACCGAATTGTTTACCCAGGACGCCCGGGTGATCCCCGTGGGGATTCACGAGTACACGACGTTCGCCACACGAACGGCTGGCGTGCGCGTGGTGGCGATCTACATTCTCGGTGCGCTAAGCGCTATGGTTGCAGGTGTGGCCGCATTGTCAACGCGCGAACGAGGACGTTCATGAAGGTTTTGATCTGTATCCCCACGTACACCGAGCGAGAGTCGCTTCCGGGCATGCTGGATCGCACCAGAGCGGCTGTTCCCGAGGTGGATATCCTCGTCATTGACGATAACTCGCCCGACGGAACCGGCGCCTACGCCGACGAGCGCGCGGCCGATGATTCGCAGATCCACGTCATGCACCGCACGGCCAAGGAAGGGCTCGGGCGGGCCTACCTCGCCGGCTTCGAATGGGCGATTGATCGGGGATACACGCACGTGTGCGAGATGGACGCCGATGGATCTCATCGTCCCGAACACCTGCCTGAACTGCTCGAACGCGCCGATGAACCGGATAAACCGGACCTTGTTATTGGCTCGCGCTGGGTAGGCGGTGGGGAAGTGGTGAACTGGCCCAAGCACCGCGAGGTCCTGTCGCGCGCAGGCAATTTATACATCAAGCTGTGGCTCGACCTACCCGCGAAAGACGCAACCGCCGGTTTCAGGGTCTTCCGCACGGACACGCTGAAGAAACTTGATTTTTCAACTATCGAGTCGAAGGGCTATTTTTTCCAGGTGGACATGACTCTGAAGATGAGGGATCTGGGCGCGAAGATCGTGGAAGTGCCGATTTCCTTCGTCGAGCGCGAGATTGGCGACTCGAAGATGTCTGGAAACATCATCCAGGAAGCATTTATTCGCGCCACGAAGCTCGGAATGAAGCGTCGTGGCGCGCAGATTCGACAGGTGCTCGGCCGCTAGCCCTCAAGCCTTCAGCGGCGGCGCTTGTAGAGCTTGCCGGCGCGAAGAAGCTCGAGGCGCTCGTCGAGGAGGACCTGGAGCTCGTCGATGTCACGACGCTCGAGGAGCATGTCCCAGTGCGTGCGCTGCGGCTTAGCGGGCTTGGAATCGTCTGTGCCACCGCCGCGGACGAGCTCAGCCTTCTGTCCGCACTTGCACTCCCAAAACTGGGGCGTTTCGGCGTCCTTGGCGTAGGTCACGTAGAACGTGTGGCCGTTGGAGCACTCGTACCTTTCCTCACGGCGTTCCACGAAAGCGACGCCGACATCAGATTCGAGTGAGTACGCGCCGATTTTCATTCCGCGCAGTGAACGTTCTGCCAATGTATTCTCCTTCAATAGCTTCCGTCTACATTTTAACGGGGAGCGCTCCTGAGAAATTCCGACGACGACGGAAGCGGTGGCCTGTCACCGAAAGGTGGCTATCGCGGTTAGGGTCGTGCTCGGCACTCCGATCCGATAATGTACATTATGTCAAATTGGGCGGGATGTGCCGACGATAGTCTCTGTGCATCTACCACTCGACAATTGTGCCCCTACCCCTCTCGCGGTCTTCCCACAAAGAGGGCGCCCCCACCAGGTGGACGTTCCTGGCGGGGGCGCTGCTGGAGGAAACGCTCTAGTTCAGCTTTCCTGCTGCGTGCAATGCTGCGATGTATCCAAAGACGACGCCCTGGCCAATGGTCGCGCCTGCGCCCGGGTACACCTTGCCGAACGCGTTTCCGGCGGCGTTGCCGATGGCATACAGGCCCTCGATCGGTTCTCCGCTCGGCGTCAGCGCACGGCCGTATTCGTCCGCACTTACACCGCCACAGGTTCCAAGGTCTCCCGGCACGATCTCGATCGCGTAGTACGGCCCCTTCCCCAGTGGCCTCAGGCACGGGTTCGGCGTGTTGGTCGGATCTCCGTAGTAGCGGTCGTAATGGGTGTTGCCACGCTGGAAATCGTCGTCGTTCGCTTGGGCCGCAAGCACGTTAAAGTGCTTGACTCCGTCCGGAAGACCGTCCACGCCCATCTTCGCGGCCAACTCCTGAATCGTGTCCGCCTTGAACGCAATGCCGGCCTCGTACCACTCCTTGGGAAGCGGCATACCCGGCATCACTCCACCGCCGAGCACGTAGCTATCGCGGTACTTCTTGTCGAAAATGAGCCACGCGGGAAGATGCGGTTCCTCGCCGTCGTCCATGCCGAGGATGGTCTTGCCCGCCCTCATGTAGTCGATTGATTCGTTCATGAACCGATGGCCCGTCTTATCCACGATTAGGCTGCCGGGCAGCGAGCGCTCAGCGAGCAGAACTGCAGGTCCGGCGTCCTTGCTGACGGGCTTAATGGCCGGGAACCACCAGGTCTGATCCATGAGCACGAGCTCTGCGCCGATGGACTCGGCCATCTTGTGCACCTCGCCCGTTGCGCCCGGATTGCCGAACTGCCAGCCGTCCTCGAGGTGTTCAGACTGGTACTTGTGGCGCATTTCCATGTTGCGGTCGAAACCGCCGTTGGCCAAGATGACGGCCTTCTTTGCGTTGATGCGCACGTCCTTGCCGTTGGAGTTCACCACGACGCCGACCACGCGGTCCCCGTCCTTGATCAGCTCGGTAACGCCGGCATTGTTGCGCAGGGTGACCCCCGCTGCCTTCGCTCCGGCGTACAGGCCAGCGGCGAGCGCCAGGCCGCCCGCAACGTACTCGCGTTTGAGAGCCATGCCGCCCACGCCCTGCACGAGGCGCTTGGTGATCTTCGGGAAAGCCGTCACCGGCTTGCTCCTCATGAGGTTCATCCACTTGTAGTCCACGGACGTCACAGGCATCGGCACGGGAGCTTCCATCTCCCCCGAACGCACGAGTTCGGCGTCGTCGCCAAGACTCTTGACGTCGAACGGCTTCGCCTCTACGGAACGGCCAATGGCGGAGCCTCCCTCGACGTCCGAGTAGTAATCCGCGTACTCCGGCATGTGGCTGAGCACGAGCGGCGTGTAACGCTCGATGGCGTCAGCGACGACGGGCGCGTACTTGACGAACGCTGAACGGCGCTCACGTGGCGAATCGTCTCCGCACAGGTGATCAAGGTAGGTCTCAACGCGCTGCGGCGTGTCCACTGCCCCATTGCGCTCGATGACCGAGGCGTTCGGCATCCACATGCCGCCGCCGGACATCGCAGTTGACCCGCCAAACACTTCCGTCTTTTCAACAACGATTGTTGAAAGGCCATTCTTCGCCGCCGTCATCGCGGCCATCAAACCAGTACCCGAGCCGACGACGACGACGTCGTAGCTCTCGTCCCACGTATGTTCCATTCGAAATTACCCTCCCAGGTCATCGTTTCGTTCATTATGTCGAAGGTCGCTGGCCGTATCTATGGCAAGCGCGGATAACCCGGTCAAGTGAGAATCGGCGGGCTGAAAGTCTCAGTTAGGACCATTCAAAATATGAGTCCACAACCCTGAGGGCTAGCCGCGTTCTGGACCACGCGCCCGGAGTCTCGAGCAGGAGAATCGCACCCTGGACCATCGCGAGGAGCACGTGGACATCCTCGATGCTCGTGCTCGGCGGCACCTCTCCCCTGCTGATGGACTGCTCAAGTAGCTCGCTCACGAATTCAAGGTACCGGGTACGCAACGGTCCGAGGGTTCCGAGTTGTTCGGGTCCCTCGACGAAGATCCTGATGAGGTTGGGCGATTGCGTGACCTGAACCGCGTAGCCTTCGATCACGCGTCTCAGGCTGCCGAACGCCTCCTCGCTCGCCAGGGCTTCCAGATGATCGAGCTGCTGCTCGTAAATGCCGTGGATGAGCTCCTTGCGGCCCGAGAAGTTTCGGTAGAAGGTCGCTCGACCGACGCCCGCCTCTGAGTACACGAGCTCGAGAGGCGCCTCCACTCCCTGGTGAGCGAAGACCCGCTTGGCAGCGAGAACGATCCTCTCGCGGTTCCTGCGCGCATCTCGTCGACGTGTCATACCTTTAGAATACGGCCTTGACCACCGCCTGCGCAGATGGGCGCCGGTGCGCAGGGCACGAAAAACCCCGCGAGGTCGATCCTCGCGGGGCAATCAAAGAGTTCGTTACATGACGTTGCGTCGTGCACGGCGAGCGGCGAGCTCATCGACGACGCCGTCGTCCTCCGCACGCTCCGTAGGAAGCTCGGCAAGATCGCCTTCGACCTCGCGCCAGACCCTGCCCACGGCAATTCC
>NZ_JBHWPL010000016.1:0-9594 GCF_043424875.1 Trueperella sp.
TTAGTAGATGAACTACCTCGCGTCCCCGCCGCTCGTCATTGCTTACGCGCTGGCAGGCACGATGGACTTCGATTTCGAGACGGAGCCGCTCGGGCAGGATCCCGAGGGCATCGACGTGTTCCTCGCCGATATCTGGCCGGACACCGACGAGGTCCAGCAGACCATCGACACCTCGGTCAACCGTGAGATGTTCGAAACCTCCTACGCTGACGTGTTCAAGGGCGATGAGCTGTGGCAGAACCTGCAGACCCCCGAGGGCTCAACCTTCGAGTGGGACGAGGAGTCCACCTACGTCCGCAAGCCCCCATACTTCGAGGGCATGACGATGGAGCTCGATCCGGTCGAGGACATCACGGGTGCGCGCGTACTTGCCAAGCTCGGCGATTCCGTGACCACCGACCACATCTCGCCCGCGGGCGCGATCAAGTGGGACTCGCCGGCGGGTCAGTACCTCGGCTCGCACGGTATCGACAAGCGTGACTTCAATTCCTACGGCTCGCGCCGTGGTAACCACGAGGTCATGATCCGTGGAACGTTCGCCAACATTCGGTTGCGCAACCAGCTCCTCGACGGGGTTGAGGGCGGCTTCACGAAGAACTTCCTCACGGGCGAGCAGGAGTCGATCTACGACGCCTCGCAGGCCTACCAGGAAGCCGGCGTGCCGCTTGTCGTCCTCGCCGGCGCCGAATACGGTTCGGGCTCCTCGCGAGACTGGGCTGCCAAGGGCACCGCGCTCCTGGGCGTCAAGGCCGTCATCACGACGTCGTTCGAGCGCATCCACCGTTCGAACCTCATCGGCATGGGCGTCCTTCCGCTCCAATTCCCTGAGGGCGAGGATGCGGATTCGCTCGGGCTCGATGGAACCGAGACCTTCGACATCACGGGTGCGACCGAACTCAACGAGGGTCGCACGCCGAAGACCTTGAAGGTCACGGCCACGAAGGAAGACGGCTCGACCGTGGAGTTCGATGCGCGCCTGCGTATCGACACCCCGGGTGAGGCTGACTACTTCCGAAACGGTGGCATCTTGCAGTACGTGCTTCGCCACCTCGCACGCTCTGCATAACACCTAACCCGCTCAGGGCGCCGGCGCACGTTGCACCGGCGCCCTTTGCGGTTTTTGCTACACCGAGGGCGCGCTAAGATCGGTGGTAGTGTATGCGCAGTTAAAGAATGAGGAGGGCACATGATTCTGGATTCGATCAATAGCCCCGCTGATCTACGTAGGCTCCCACCCAAGCAGCTCGACCAATTAGCGGAGGAGATCCGTCGATTCCTCGTCACGAACGTGGCGAAGACGGGCGGCCATCTCGGGCCGAACCTGGGCGTCGTCGAACTCACGATCGCCCTGCATCGAGTATTCGATTCACCGAACGATCCGATGATCTGGGATACCGGCCATCAGGCCTACGTCCACAAGATCCTCACCGGCCGTAAGGACTTCAGCAAGCTCCGTCAAGAAGGCGGCCTCTCGGGTTACCCTGCGCGCGCGGAATCAGAGCACGACGTGGTCGAGAATTCGCACGCCTCCACCGCCCTGTCGTGGGCCGACGGCGTATCGCGCGGCATGCAGCTCGCGGGCCGCGACAACTGCGTCGTCGCCATCATCGGAGATGGTGCGATGACCGGCGGCATGGCGTGGGAAGCGCTGAACAATATCGCAGAAGACCCCGATCGCCCGATCGTCATTGTGCTCAATGACAACGGCCGATCCTACGCGCCTACCGTGGGCGGTTTCGTCCGCAGACTCGACCCCGTGCGCAAGCTCGATGCGGTGCGCGTGAACCGCGAATACGATCACTTCCTTGACTGGGGCAAGCGCACCCTCCAGGGCTCCGGCATGCCCGGCCAGCTCACCTACGACGCGCTGCGCGGCCTGAAGAAGGGCATGAAAGAAGTGCTCTTCGACTCGGGCATTTTCGATTCGCTCGGACTGAAGTACATGGGCCCCATCGACGGACACAACATTAAGAGCCTTGAAGAGGCTCTGACGATGGCGCGCGAATACGGCGGTCCCGTCGTCGTTCATGCGATTACAGACAAGGGCCGCGGCTATAAGCCGGCCGAGACGAACAAGGCGGATCGCTTCCACGCGGTTGGCCGTATTCATCCCGAAACGGGCCTACCCATCGAGCCTTCGCGCTTTGGCTGGACGAGCATTTTCGCCGAAGAGATTGTTGAGATCGCGCGGAAGAACCCGACCGTCGTCGGAGTGACGGCCGCGATGCTCGAACCCGTCGGATTGAAGCCGATGCTCAAGGAATTCCCCAAGCGCGTGGTCGATGTGGGCATCGCTGAGCAGCATGCCATGACGATGGCCGCCGGCCTCGCACACTCGGGCTACCACCCGGTCGTTGCGCTGTATGCGACATTCATGAACCGAGGATTCGACCAGCTACTCATGGACATCGCCCTGCACAACGCTCCGGTGACGGTGTGTTTGGACCGCGCGGGCGTGACCGGCGACGACGGCGCGTCCCACAACGGCATGTGGGATCTTTCGCTGGCCGCCATGATCCCGAATCTGTCCGTGGCCGTTCCTCGCGATGAGGCGACGATGCGTGAGCTCCTTGGCGAAGCGATCAATACCGAGTCGCCCACCCTGGTGCGCTACCCGAAGGGATCGATCCCGTCGGAACTGCCGACGATGCGCAAGATCGGCAGCCTCGACGTCGTCTACGAGCATCAGATCCACGGCGTGGCGCCGATCATTCACGTGGCCGTTGGCCCGATGGCGCACACCATGGTCGAGGCGGCGAAGCAGATGGATGACGAATCGATCATCGTCGTCGACCCGCGGTGGGTGCTCCCGGCAAACGAGGATCTGATCAACCTCATTTCGAACGCCGGCGGCGCCGTGGTCCTCGAAGATGGCCTCATCGACGGAGGAGTGGGAGACGAGATTCGCCTCGCTCTTGCCGACGGCGGACACTTCGTGCCCGTAAAGAACTTGGGAATCGCGAAAGAATTCCTTCAGCACTCGGCGAGGAAGGACATCCTCGCACGCCAAGGCATGGACATCTCGGCCGTCATTGATGCGACTCGCGCGGTGCGGGCGAAGATTAAGGCCCGAGCCGACGTCGACTAGAGGACGCCGGCCTCGCTGGCCGCGGCGTGTATACGACTCGTGACCTGCTCAATTTGCCACGGGCGGGCGCCTTCGTTCTCGAAAATCGTGGCGAGCTCGGCCTCGCTGTCCCAGCCCTTCCACGCCGCCATGCGCTGCATGGCCGGTTTCATCAGGACGTCCTGACGTATGCCCAGGTCCTCGGCAATCGCTAGCACGGTCGGGCGCAAAACAGCCCAGCGCGCGGCCGCGTCGGGATCGTGGCGGTCCCACCGGTTGACCGGGGGATAGGGATCCTTCGTCTCGGTAAAGCGCCTCTCGGGTAGAGCGCGGTCATCGAGACGCCAGGCGATGTCGATCGCTTCCCACCACGTGTCAGCATCCGCGCGCCGGGAGCGAGAGCGGAACAGGCTGGAGTTGACGACGTCCGAGCGTGAGCGCGGCTTGCGACTCGCAAGTTCGGCGAGCACCTTGTTGGGAAGGACCTTCCCGGGTGCCAGATCGCGCTTGCGTGCGAGGTCATCGCGCGCGGTCCACAGCTCACGCAACATGGCCAGCGCGCGGCGGTCTCGGATGCCCGCTTGGCGCGAGGTGCGCCGCCAGGGTTGCTTGAGAGGGGCAGGTGGCCTGCGCAGGCGCACCTCTTCGCATTCCTGCTCGAACCACTCGAATCGGCCCGCCTCCTTGAGCTCCTTGGTGAGCTCCTCGCGAAGCTCGTGCAAGAGTTCTACATCCAGTGCGGCGTAGGCCAGCAGCGGGGGAGGCAGCGGGCGCTGGGACCAATCGGAGTTCGAATGCTCTTTCGCCAACGTCCATCCCGTGATGCCCTCGGTGATGGCCTGCAGGGAGACGCGTTCGTATCCTAGAATCAGCGCGGCGAGTTCCGTGTCGAACACCTTCGTTGGGTACAGGCCAAGTTCGTGCAAACACGGGAGGTCTTGATCCGCGGCGTGCAAGATCCACTCGTCCTTCATGACGTCGCGGAAGCCGCCGAGGCGATCCTCGATCCCCACCGGGTCGATGAGGAGCGTTCCTGCGCCCTGACGGCGTACTTGAATGAGGTATGCGCGGTTGGAGTATCGCAAACCCATCGCTCGCTCCGCATCCACGGCGATGGGCCCAAAGCCGGACGCAAGGCGGTCGACGGCGTCGTCAATATCCGCGTTAATAACGGGCGGGATGCCCTCCCGCGGAACGTCGAGCGGTCGGGCGGGGGTATCGTGACTCAAATCTTGTCCACCTCACGGGCCAGGGACCTGACCTGATCGTTCCACGGGCCAAGCCCAGCCATCGAGGCGGTGAACTCCGCCCACGCGCGCAGGTGCTCGGTCAAGTAGGGGGTTTGCGGAGTCCAGGACGCGCGTAGCTCGAGATCGACGCGCGAGGAGTTAATGTGCAGGCCGCCGAAGGTCTCATTGAAAACGCGGGTAACCGTGCCGTTGAGGCTGTGATAGGACGCGCCCTGATGATCAAGCGCATCGCGCAGCCACGACCAGGCAACCTCGCCTAGCAGCGGATCGTCTCCCATCGAGGCGTCCATCGGCGCTTGCGCGTGCACAACGATGCGGAACGTGCCATCCCACGCGGGCTGCGTGTCCGGATCGTGAAGGACGACGAACTTGGCCGAGCCGCGCAGACCATCCGGATCAAGGTCCGCAGAGTCATTGACTTCTGCTTGAAGCGCCACCGCCCACGGGGCAATCCTCGTCGGGCCAGGGATCTGGCCAATGTGGAGTTCGGGCCGGAACGTCTGACCTTTGAGCGACTCAAGGGCGGTGACGAAATCCGCGGGTGGTTGGTTGTTCACTCTTCGACTTTAACGGCGAAGCCCCGCCCTTTGGCGGTGACGCGCCGTTAACGGTAAACGGCCACCGAGGGTCCAAGGAAACGAACGTCGCCGTCCTCCGTGATGGAGGTGGGCTCCCAGCTCAGAATTTCTTCCTTACCCTCAACGGGCGCCGGGACGTTCGTTGGTTGATGGCAGACCGAGAACACGACGACGGTATCGCCACGGCTCATCCAGCCTGCTTGGTCAAGTAGCATGAACTCGGTCTTCGAGCGGTCGCCGCTGGCGATATCGGGATCGGACCTGCGCAGCTCGATAAGCTCTTTGACGAAATCCAGCATGTGCTTGTGCTCGCCGAACGTGAGCTCGTTCCAGTCGAGCTTGGACAGGAAGAAGGTCTCCTCGTCCTGCGGGTCTTGCATAACAGTGGGCATATCGCCGTAGATCGTCGTCATGTCCCAATCGGCAAACTCCGCGAGGCGGCCCTCCTTGATATAGGCACCCAGCTCCTCGCCGTGATCGGTGAAGTAGTGGAAGGGCTTGCGAGTGGCGAACTCTTCCCCCATAAAGAGCATGGGAGTGTAGTGGGAGAGCATGACGAGCGCGCGGGAGACGGCCAGTTCGCCCGGCTCGAGCTTAAGCGAGGGGCGATCCGAGATGAGGCGATTACCCACCTGATCGTGGTTCTCGTCGAAGGCCATGAAGTGATGTCCGGACATCCCCTCGGGAATGGGCTTGCCGGTTGGCGCGCTGGAGAACTTCAGTTCCTGGCCAACGCGAACAAATCCGTGTTCGAAAGCCTGAGCCATGACGGACTCGTCCGTGTAATCGCTGTAGTACGCGTTCGATTCTTCGGTCAGCCACACGTGCAGGGCGTGGTGGATGTCGTCGGTCCACTGCAGGTTCATGCCGTAACCGCCCTCGGAGGTCGGCGTGACCATGTCCGGATCGTTGTCTTCCGACTCGGCGGTCAGCGTGAGCGTGCGGCCAAGCTCGTCACCAAGCTCGGCAATCTCGTCGGAAAGCTGGGCCAAGAAGTGCCGCTCGGAGTTATCGAGAAGGTGGTGAACGGCGTCGAGACGCAGCGCGTCGAAATGGTAGTCGCGCATCCACTGCTTGGCGTTGTCGATGAGGTAGCGGCGAACCGAATCCGAATACTCGCCATCGAGGTTGAGCGCCTCGCCCCACGGCGTGTGGTGCCAGCTCGAGAAGTAGGGGCCGAACTGAGCCAGGTAGTTGCCGTCCGGGCCGAAGTGGTTGTAGACGACGTCGAGGCAGGCGGACATGCCGCGGGCATGAATCGCGTCGACGAGCGCCACAAGATCTTCGGGGCGGCCGTAGGGGTCGTGCAGCGCGTAGATCGACACACCGTCGTAGCCCCATCCGCGCTCGCCGGGCATTGGCGCGATCGGCATGAGCTGAACGACGTCGACCCCCAGATCCTTCAAGTAGTCGAGGCGGTCGATGGCGGAGCGGAACGTGCCCGCCTGGGTGAACGTGCCCACGTGCAATTCGTAGAAGATCTTGCCCATGAGGCTCTGGCCGGTCCACGTCGAATCCGTCCACTCGAACTGCGCTGGATCAACCACCTCGGTGGGGCCGTGCGGACCCTCGGGCTGGCACATGGACCTCGGATCGGGAAGCCGCATTCCGCCGTCGATGCTCACGAAATACCTCGTGCCAATAGCCAGCGGCTGACGGATCACGAAGTGTTCGCCCTCGCGGGCAAGCTCGATTTCTTCCTCGGTATCAGCGAGGATCAGAGTGACCCTCTGGGCGTACGGGGACCAAATTTTGACGTTAGTCATGAATCCTTTCGAGGACGGCGGCGGGGAAGCGGCCAAGTACGTCAGCAAGCGGTTGCGTGCCACCGTCGATAGTTGTGTTCGTCAGGACGTTCATCCACTGCCCCTCGGGCAGCACGATCGTGTAGTCGCCGGGGTAGTCCGGCAGGTTGCGCATGGCGGCGGTCACGAAAGCCGGCTCGCCGTCGAGCGTGCGAGCAAAAGCGAGCGCCCGGCCGGTTGATACCGGCAGCGGCTCGTAGCCACACTCGACCGAGGCCATCTCGGGGTGCGCGCGGCGCAGACGCGCTAGGCGGGAGGTGATCCACAGTTTTTCGACATCGAGGCTCGGCGAGGAGGGCAGGCCGTCGCGATCCAGTTTGGCAAGTGCCTCGTGCAGGCCCGCGTAGTCGACTGGCCTGCGGTTATCCGGATCCACGAGGGAGGTCTGGGTGATCTCCTCGCCGTTGTAGATGTCGGGCACGCCCACGCTGGTCAATTGAATGGCCTTTTGCGCGAGGATGTGCGTGCGGGCGGCGTCGAAGGTGCGTTCGCTGAACTCGCGCAGCAAATCGGCCGCCTCGGAATTGAGGATCGCCTTCGCGTAGTCGACGAGGCCCTGCTCCGCTTGCTCGTTCTGCTCGGTCCACGTGGTCCACAGCTTCTGCTCGCGCGATGCCTTGAGCAGGTAGGCCTCGAGGCGCTCCTCGGAGATCGGCCCCTCCGGCGTCCACGTGCCAATGAGGGTCTGCCAGAGCAGGTTCTCGGACTGGCCGTTGAGATCGCCGGGACGCTCGTCTGCCACGATGTCGCGTGCCTTGGCGAGCATCTCGAGCCACTCGTCCGTGTACTGCGCGATGGGCGCGATGCGGGCGCGAACGTCCTCGCACCGCTTCGTGTCGTGGGTGGACAGGGTACTCATCGTGACGGGCCACGTGAGCAACAGCTGGGTCTGGAAGTCGTGGAAGTCATCCGGCGTCGTGGTGAAGTAGTGCGGACCCGCGCCCACCTCATTCGCGGAGGTCAGCACGGTGTAGCGATAGAACGTCGTGTCCTCCACGCCCTTGGCCATGACGGCTCCGCACACCTGCTGGAAGCGGATAATCGCTTCGCTGCGGGCGGCTTCGTGGGTTCGGCCTGCTGAGCCCACCTCGTTGCCTAACAGGAGGTCGACCACCATCTCCAGCGTGTCCTGTCGATCCTCGTCGAGGTTGCGCGCGGCGCGCTCGGCCGCGGATCGCAGCACTCGCTCGTCCTCGGGGCGTGGCCGCTCGCCGGGCACGACGTAGGCGCGGTAGCGATCCATGTGAACGACGAGTTCGACGACGACGTCCTGGATCGACCGATGCGTGTGGTCGCGAAGGCGCACGTCCGCATGGCAGATGTTGGCCACGATGGTCGACAGCCGTTCGACCTCCGCATACAGCGAGGTATCCACGATCTGACGCTTGGACTTGATCTCCACCGAGGAGACAGAGTCGGTGGACCCGGACAGCTCGCTGTAGAACTGGGTGAGCTCGGGAAGGCCTGTCGGGTCAGTGAACAGACCCTGAAGCCTCATGAGAGAGTCGTAGCCGGTGGTGCCGGCACATGGCCAGTCGGAGGGCAAGGTCTCCTCACCCTCGAGGATCTTTTCGGCCACCGTCCATGCGCCGCCCGTAGCATCGGACAGATTCCGGAAATACTCGCGCGGATCGGCCAGACCATCTGGGTGGTCAATTCGGAAGGAATCGATGTGGCCCTCGTCCATGAGCTCAAGAAGGAGCGCATGAGACTCGCGGAAAACGTCAGGATCTTCCACGCGAATGGCGGCGAGCGTGTCGACGTCGAAGAACCGGCGGTAATTCAGTTCCTCGTTCGCAACGCGCCAGTGTGCCAAGCGGTAATACTGCGCATCAAGAAGTTCGGCAAGCGGCAAGCTCTCGGTGCCGCGGCGGACGGGGAAGACGTGGTCGTAGTACCGCACCACCTTGGTCTCGCCATCAGATTCGAAGCCGGGTACGACCATCTCGTCAAGTGTGATGGTGCCATCTGCCAGCGCCTGACCGATGCGCTCGCCAAGCACGGGCATCAGGAGCCCGTCACCAGAGTCGGAGAGCTCGATATCAAACCAGTTGAGGTAGGGCGAGTCCTCGCCGTCGCGAAGCAGCGACCACAGCGCACGATTGTGGAACAGCGGGGTGGGCACTGCCATGTGGTTGGGCACAATGTCGACGATCAGGTACATGCCGGCGTCGTGAATGGCACGCGAGACCTTACGGAAGCCCTCGATGCCACCAAGATCGATGGAAATTCTTTCGTGGTCCACCACGTCATATCCGTGGTTTGATCCGGGCGATGCCTGAAGAATGGGGGAGAAGAACACATCCGTGATCCCCAGCGATGACAGGTAAGGGACAATGCCTTCAACGTCTTCGAAGTTAAAATCTGGGCTGAGCTGAATGCGATAACTCGTGACCGGCTGGCGCCGCTCCGCCGGTGGGACGTGTGAGTGGCGGCGAACTTCGGTAGTCATATTTCTCCTGCGTCGTGAAATTCCATTATAGGGGAGCCCCCGAAGATGCCTCAACGGCCTCGGGGGGCTCCTAGCTATCAGCTAAAATACGCCGTGGTCATCGAGAGGACGACTTGCGAGCGCTGTCGCGGATTTCCGCTTGACCATGGGCACCGACGGTCGGTAACTTCTCCGTCGTGGCAGAGCTCAGCCGGCCCGTGGGCGCTGGAGTGCGGGCGGTTTCGACCTCAACGTTTTGTTCCTTGTCCACTCTGTGGCAGACAAGAATCGTCACAGAACGTGACTTGACGGGGAAGACGTCGCCAGCCACGTATGTGTCTCCCGTGTATTCAACCGAGTCAGTCGATAGGACAACCTCCCACGTGGCATCCTCGATCGTTTCGGGGACGACGAAGTCGAGATCCTCCTCAGAGGCGTTGTACGCGATCAAGAAATCGTCGTC
>NZ_JBHWPL010000017.1:0-12121 GCF_043424875.1 Trueperella sp.
TAAGTGAAGGCACGTAAGGCCTCGCAGTTCTCGAAGCGTTAAGCTTTTACGACATCGCGCACGGCGGCCCTGGACCATTCGGTCCCGGGCCGCCGTTGCATGTCCGGGGTGCACGTGCGCTCTCGGCGTGCTGCCCGCGCCCTCCGTTTCCCTCCCGCGCACGCGTGCCCTTTCTGCAAATGGTGCAGGTTCTTCCTAAATGGTGCAGGAAGTTCCTGCCCGGTTTGGTGGGAACTTGCCCGGGTTGCGCAATGAGTGGCCGGTGTAGGAACGAGTTGGGGGCACCCCGTGCCCGAGCGGGGGCGCGAACCCTGCCTGGGCGTGAGATCGCGGATACTTCGCCCGCTTCTCCGCTCTTGAGCCACCCGCGTGCGATAATTTCCTTATTATGTCGCAAGTGACGCCTGCGCGAGCGGGCGGTTAAGGAGATATTTTATGGCACGGCTTTTTGGGACTGACGGAGTTCGGGGCCTCGCAAACCGCGAGATCACACCCGAGTTTTCACTGCTCCTCGGTCAGGCAGCAGCGCGTGTTCTTGCCGAAGAAGCGGAGGGCCGCCCCAAAGCAATCATCGGCCGTGACACCCGCCAGTCCTCGGCCATGCTCTCGCACGCGGTGGGCGCAGGCCTCGCATCGGCCGGCGTGAACGTGGAGCACGTGCGCGAGATTCCCACGCCGGGCATCGCGTACCTGACCTCCGCCCGCGGATACGACCTCGGCGTCATGATCTCCGCCTCGCACAACGCCATGCCTGACAACGGCATCAAGTTCATCAACGCGGACGGCTTCAAGCTCGATGACGCGATCGAGGACCGCATCGAGGCCAACATGTCCAACGGCTGGGAGCGCCCAATCGGCGCGGACGTCGGCCACATCGATGAATCCTCCGAAGTCTCCGACCGCGTCTACATGGATCACCTTGTTCGCTGTGGCGCCCCGCTCGAAGGACTTTCGATCGTGCTCGATTGCGCCAACGGAGCCGCATCGTACGTGGCGCCGAAGGTCTTCCAGGAACTGGGCGCCGACGTCGTCGTGATCAATGCCAGCCCAGATGGCCGCAACATCAACCTCAACTCGGGCTCCACGCACACCCACCGCCTCCAGGCGATGGTCAAGGCGGCGGACGCCGACATGGGATTCGCTTTCGACGGTGACGCCGATCGCTGCCTTGCCGTGGACCATTACGGCAAGCTCGTGAACGGCGACGAAATCATGGGCCTGCTCGCGCTTGCCATGAGGGAGCGCGGCGAGCTTCCGCACGATACGCTCGTCATCACCGTCATGTCCAACCTCGGCCTGCGCCTAGCGCTCGACGAGAAGGGCATCAACTACGCGGTGACCGGCGTGGGCGACCGCTACGTGCTCGAAGAAATGCTCCGCGGCGGATTCGTGCTCGGCGGCGAACAGTCCGGCCACGTCATCAACCTCAACCACGCCACCACCGGCGACGGCACGCTCACCGCGATCCTCATCGCCTCCGAGATCGCGCGCCGCCAGGAGCCGCTGTCCGAGGCCGTCTCGTTTGTGGAGGAGCTTCCTCAGCGCCTCATCAACGTGCCGAACGTGGACAAGAACCGCGTGGATGAAATCAGCGACGACGTGGCGGCGGCCGAAGCCACGCTCGGCGATTCGGGGCGCGTGCTCATCCGCGCCTCGGGTACGGAGCCACTCATCCGCGTCATGGTCGAGGCCAAGACGCAGGATCAGACCGACGACGTCGCCGAGCACCTGGCGCGCATCGTCCAGGACAAGCTCTCGATCTAGATCTTTCGCAGCGCGATCTCTTCGATCCGGTGATCCTCGCCCTTGGTGAGGATCACCGTGGCGCGAGACTTCGTGGGAGCAATGTTCTCGCGCAGGTTGGGCAGGTTGATGGATGCCCAGATCTGGCGCGCGGTGGCCTCCGCCTCCTCGTCCGAGAGGTTGGCGTACGAGCGGAAGTATGAGTTCTCGTGCGCGAAGGCCGTGGTGCGCAGAGAGCGGAAGCGGGAGATATACCACTCCTGCAGCGTGGCCTCGTCGGCGTCCATATAGATGGAGAAGTCGAAGTAGTCGGAGACCGTGAGCTGCGAGCGCGATTTCGGGTGCGCTGGCTGCAAGACGTTGAGCCCCTCAACGATGAGGATGGCCGGCTTGCGAATGACGATCTTCTCGTCAGGCACGATGTCGTAGGAAATGTGGTCGTACACGGGCACTTCCACTTCCTCCTCGCCGG
Organism: Trueperella sp.; assembly: GCF_043424875.1. Lineage (NCBI taxonomy): Bacteria > Bacillati > Actinomycetota > Actinomycetes > Actinomycetales > Actinomycetaceae > Trueperella > Trueperella sp. The sequence goes on from NZ_JBHWPL010000017.1 coordinate 2,216, forward strand.
ACTTCACGCGGTGAAGGAAATCGATGAGCGCGCGGCGGTCATACGATTCCGGAAAACCCTTGCGCCCCATGATTCCGCGCTCTTTGAGAACGGCGTTGGGGTAGAGGAAACCGTCGGTGGGCACGAGGTCGACGTTCGGTGTGCGCGGCCAGCGCGAAAGTAGCTGCTGGATGAGGCGCGCGGCGGTGGATTTCCCGACGGCGACCGAGCCAGCGATCCCCACGATCCACGGCGTTCGCTCGGCTTGGCGCCCAAAGAACCCGCTCGTTTCCTTATATAACTGACCCGTGCACGTGGCGTACGTCTGCATGAGCGCCGACAGCGGCCGGTAGACGGCGTCCGCCTCCTGCAGGTCGATCGGATCGCCGAGCGAGGAGATGCGATCGAGGTCTGCCTGCGTGAGGGGCAGCGGCGCGTTTTGGGCAAGCTCGGCCCATTCGTCGTGATTAAACGTGACGTAGGGGGAGGGATCGTCATGAGCCATTCCCCAAGTGTGCCAAGATCGGGAGGTTTTCGCACACGGAGTCGGCCCGTGAGCACCGGAGCCGGCCTGTGTTGACCGGGCCGCCGAGCGAGAACCAGCGCAGCCCAGCGAAATGGGGTGGGAGTTGCCAAGGCGAGCCGAGCGGTCGGCGTAGAGTAGAGGGGTCGACGGGAGAGATCATGTTACGTGCCTATGTAGCCGAGACAGTTCGGCGGGCGGAAGAACCACTGCTCGAGGCGGGCGTGCCGCTCATGCGCCGCGCGTCCTACGCCGTCGCCAACCACGCGCTCGCCTATCTTCGCCGCGAGGGTTTTCGCATCCCAGGCTCCACGGTGCTCGCGCTCGTTGGCCGGGGCAATAACGGCGGCGACGCCCTGTTCGCCGCCGCGTTCCTCGCCGAGCGCGGTCTGGCCGTCACGGCCATCTATACGGGCGATGTTCACGACGACGGCCTGCGGGCGGCCAAGCGCTCCGGCGTTCACCTGGTAGCTTTTGACGACCCGACCTCGGACGCCGCGATCGCGCGCCTGCGCGACGTTGCCGACTATGGCGGGATCTGGATCGACGGGCTCCTTGGCATTGGCGCCACCGGCGGCGCGCGAGAGCCGTACGTCACGTGGATTCGCGTGCTTGAGGAGGAACGGCTCGCGAGCCCGGATGAGCCCTACATCATCGCCGTCGACACGCCCTCGGGTGTTGGGGTCGACGACGGCTCGCTGCCCGGCCCCGTCCTGCCAGCCAGCCTGACTGTCGCGATGGGCTGCGCTAAGCCCGCGCACGTGCTCCCGCCGGCCAGATACGTATGCGGCGAGGTTGACGTCGTTGATCTGGGCTTTGAGGCGCATCTGCCTGCGCAGGCGGACGTCATGGAGCTCGCGGACTCCGACGTCGCCGATCTGTGGCTCGTTCCCGGCGTCGACGATCACAAGTACACGCGCGGGGTGGTCGGGCTGCTGACCGGCTCGGACACGTATCCGGGCGCGGCGGTTCTCGGGGCGGCCGGAGCGCTCGGCGCGGGCCCGGGCATGGTGCGCTACTTCGGCAACAGCCCGCTCGTGATCCCAGCCTTTCCCGAGGTGGTGCCAGCAGATGGGCGAGTCCAAAGCCTCGTCATCGGCTCCGGCCTCGACACGCTCAATTTCGCGCGCTCGCGGTGCTACGACGCGCTCGCGGACGGCAATCCCGTGGTGCTGGACGCCGGCGCGATTGAACTGGCCTACAAGCTCGACCTCCCCCACAGCGCCGTCCTCACCCCGCACGCCGGCGAGCTCGCCGCGCTCCTACGGGCCAAGGGGAGCGAAGTTGACCGAGCCGAGGTGGAAGCGCGGCCGGTGTGGGCGGCGAAGAAAGCCGCGGAGCTCACCGGCGCGACGATCCTCGCGAAGTTCGCCACCGACGTCGTGGCAGCTCCCTCGGGCGAGGTCTACGTGCAAGGCGGCGCACCGGGATGGACGGGCACCGCGGGCGCGGGCGACGTGCTCGCCGGCCTGCTCGGCACGCTCCTTGCCATGCACGCGCAGGACTTGAGTGAGGGTCTGCCCGCACGGTTGGCCGCGGCGGCTTCGCATATTCACGCGCAAGCGGCTATTCTCGCTTCGTCGTCACAAGGGCGCGTGGGCCGGCCGATCCGGGCCAGCCAGATCGCGGCGGCGATACCGGATGTCATCGAGAGGATGCTCAATGAGTAGCTACCCGTCGCGGGCGCTGATTTCCCGCAGCGCGCTGGCCGAGAACATCAGCGCACTTCGCGGCGCCACGTCCGCCGAGCTCATGGCGATCGTCAAGGCGGACGCCTACGGGCACGGCCTGGAGCGGGTGGCTCGCTGGGCGCGCGAGGACGGCGTGGAGTGGTTCGGCGTCGCTCAGCTTGCTGAAGCCCTCGAGCTCCGGCGTTACCTGCCAACCGCGCGTATCCTCACCTGGATCTTCACCCCGGGTGCGGATCTGACGCAGGCGCTCGCAGCGGATCTCGACCTGTCCGTCGGGTCGCCGTGGGCGCTCGCCGACGTCGAACGGGCGGCTCGCGCCACCGGAAAAACGGCGCGCGTTCACGTCAAGGTCGACACGGGGATGTCGCGCGGCGGATTCGCGATTGCCGACCTTCCGGCTGCCGCCGCGAAGATCGCCGAGCTGGCTGCGGAGGGCGTTGCCGACGTCGTCGGGCTCTGGTCCCATCTTGCGTGCGCGGACGATCCAACGAGCGGCCAAACCGAATACCAGACCGCTGTCTTTGAAGAGGCGCGAACCGTGCTCGCCGAGGCGGGGGTGGTTCCGGAGGTTCTCCACCTCGCCGCATCCGCGGGCGCGCTCTGGCACCCGTCCACGCACTACGACCTCGTGCGGCCAGGCATCGCACTCTACGGCGTGAGCCCGAATCCGCAGGTGCAACGAGCAGACGAGATCGGCCTGCGCGCCGTGATGCAACTCGAGGCCGACCTCCTAACCAGCAGGGACGTTCCCGCCGGAAAGGGAGTCTCCTACAATCACACGTACGTGACCTCCGCGAACGCGCACCTCGCCGTCGTGCCCCTCGGCTACGCGGACGGAATCCCGCGGCTCGCCTCGAACGTGGCGAATGTGCGCGTGGGGGAGGCAGTGTGCCCGATCCGCGGGCGAGTGTGCATGGACCAATTCGTCATCGAAGGCGTGGGCCTCGAAGCGGGCCAGACGGCCATCCTGTTCGGCGACGCCCGCGATGGCCTGCCGACCGCCGACGACTGGGCGGCTCTGACGAACACCATCGGATACGAGATCGTCTCGCGTATCGGCCAGCACGTCCAGCGCGTGGACGCGCCGTAGTGCGTACAATAGCTGGGAAAGGTAGGGGATATGGCACGCATTGAAGTTCCAACCGTGGATGATATTCATCGGGTTGGCAGGGCAATCGGCGAGCACGCGATGCCCGGAGACCTCGTCATGCTCAACGGCCCCCTCGGCGCGGGAAAGACGACGATGACGCAAGGAATCGCCGACGGGCTCGGCGTCAGCGAGCAGGTATCCTCGCCAACCTTCGTCATCGCGCACATCCACCCCGGCCGGTTCGATCTGGTCCACGTGGACGCCTACCGTCTGGAGTCGATGGATGAGCTCGACGCGCTCGATCTGGACGCCTCGCTCGAGGACTCCCTGACCGTCGTCGAATGGGGCGCCGGCAAGGTCGAATCGCTGACCGGCTCGCGCCTGGAAATCGATATCGAGCGGCCCGTCGGCGGCGATGCCGATCTCGACCCCGAAGATCTCGGCGCGGACGAACCGCGCATCTTGACCCTGCGCCCGCACGGTGAGCGCGCAGAGGCGCTCGCGGATGCCATTCGCAGCGCCGTCCCGGATCTGGTGGAGCGCACATGAAGCGGCTGCTCCTCATCATTGCCCTGTTGCTCGGCCTCGCCGCACCCGCGCAGGCCACACCCACAGACGATCCGCCCCAGGTCCCCGAGGCGGTAGCCGACTGGTTTGCCGACAAGGCGCAGGCAACCGTGCGCTCCTACGGCGCGGACGCCTTCCCCGATTTCACAACGGAGGAGCTCACTGCGCTGACCGTTGGCGATCCCGAGCTCACATCCGTCATGGGAACGGGAACGACGCCGGACACCGCCATCCAGCCATCGGCGCGGTGGATCGCCCCGATCATGAACGGCGATACGGCCGTTGGCGCGGTATCCGTGAATTTCGACGACGGCGTGGCGGGCGACGAGATCGTGCGAGGAGACGCGCGGCTTGGCACCTCAATCGCGCGCGACGAAGAGGACACCACGTTTGTGTGGGACTCCGAACTCAGCGCCTGGTTTATTCAGCGCGACTCCACGATCGAACCTGCCGACGACGCGGGAGCCAAGATCGTGCTCGGCTCGGTGCCGATTAACGATTTCCTCGCGCAGCGCAGTCGCATCCTCTCGAGTTCCGATCCCGTGACCCAGCCGGCCGACGCGCCGGTCGGCCCCGTCGAAAGCGAAGCCCGCAGCCTGCCGCTTACGGTGGCGCTGGTCCTGGCGGTTCTGGCGATCTTGGTCGGATCGCTCGTGTGGTTGCGCGCCGAACAGCAATCGCGCGATGACGACGACGAGGGCGCCCCCGACGAGCTAGCGAACGTCGAGCGCAAGGGCGTGGTGGGGACGTTCGGATCGAAGACGAAGTTCCGCGATTCGGGGACCAAAGTGAACGTGTACCGCACGAAAAAGACGAAGGATGACAGTGAACTTTTTGACGATTGATACCTCCACCACGATTGTTGTGGGCGTGTGCCGATCCGAGATGGGGCAGTACACCGAGCTCGCGCTCGCCACGAGCGATTCCACCCGCGAGCACGCCGAAAAGTTGGCTCCGCTCGTCAAGGAGGCTCTCGCGGATGCGGAGGTTGATAAGCCGGATGCGATCGTCGTCGGAACCGGCCCGGGCGCGTTCACCGGGCTGCGCGCCGGCCTCGTCACCGCTCGCACCCTCGCGCGGGCGTGGAACGTGCCGGTGTATGGCCTGTCCTCGCTTGAGATTCTCGGGCTTGCGGCCGCCGATCGCGGCGCTCAGGAGGTCGTGCCACTCATCGACGCGCGCCGCCGCGAGGTCTATGCCATGCGCGTGCGGCCCATGGGCGGCGACGACGTGGCCGTGATCGCCGAGCACTCCGTAATGAAGCCCGATGAGCTCACACAGATTCTGCAGCGCGAGCCGGCGATTCTCGCGGCCTCGAGCGCGGACCTGTATCCCGAATTGGACGACGTTCGCGGCGTCGAACGCGAGGTCGTGACGCTATCGCCGCAGGTGATGGTGCGCCTCGTTGAATCTCGACTCACCCGGCAGGAGGCCGGTGAAGAGGTTACTCTCGATACCGAGCCGCTCTACCTACGCCGCCCCGACACCCAAGGCGGAAGCCCTCAGCCGGCACGCTGATGGAGGATTTCACGCTCGTCCCCGTGCCGCCCGAGTGGTGGCGCAAGATCGCCGACTTCGACCTCGAGAACTTCGGGATTGACGCGTGGAGCGCCCGCATGTGGGAGCTCGAGCTCCGCGGGCAGGGGCGGACGTACCTGGCCCTCGTGACCCAGCCCGGCCCGATCCGAACCGAGGGCGCGCTTGTGGGCGTGGGCGGGATTTCGCACGGCCCCGAGGCAGAACTGCTCACCATCGCCGTCTCCGAGCACCTGCGTGGGCGCGGGCTCGGGCGCGAACTGCTGCGTGCGCTCCTTGCAATTGCGCGGAGCCATAGCGCCGAGGCAGTCTTTCTTGAAGTGCGAGCCAGCGACGCCGGCGCGCAGCGTTTCTACCAGCGCGAGGGCTTTGAGCCGGTGGGCTTGCGGAAAAAGTACTATCGCAACGACGACGCCGTGGTGATGAAGCTCGAGCTGGCCGGTCGTCGTCGTGAAAAAACTGAATAACGCACTCGAACTCTCACGAAATTCCCTCAAAATGGTTCGATTTGAGTCTTTTGGCTAGCCCGCGCGGTTAGATGCGAATCACCAGTGAAAATAACTGAAAAACGGTCATTGGAATCATCCTAAAACCTGCGAAAAACGTGGCAACTAGCCGAAAAATCGCTGTGAATTTTGCTAGATTTTGCACGTGGCTACTTCAACTATTGATCATGTGAGAGCCCGTCGGACCACTGTCGCACTAAAAATTGCAATGGCCGTCACGGGCACCATTTTTGTCCTATTCCTGCTCGTGCACATGTACGGCAACCTCAAGATGTTTGGCGGACCTGACGCCTACAACGGATATGCCGACTGGATGCGCGACTTCGGATACCCGTTGATCCCGCACGAGGGTCTCTTGTGGATTCTGCGCGTTACGCTCGCTGTGTCGATCGTCGTGCACGTGTCCGCTGCAATCACGCTCTGGCGCCGGGCTGGCACTGCCCGCGGCCGTGCATACAAGGTGAACACCGGCAAGAAGATTACGACCGCGCGCAAGTACACCGCGTCGATGATGCGCTGGGGCGGCCTCGGTCTGGTCCTGTTCATCGTGTTCCACCTACTGCACTTCACGACTCTGACGATTGAGGTTGGAGACCAGTTCCGCGAGATCTCGCCGTACGAGCGTATGGTTCAGTCGTTCTCGCCCGAGCACTGGTACATCTACGTGATCTACTTCGTCTCGCTCGCCATCATTCTGTACCACGTCCACCACGGCGCGTGGTCGGCATTCGCAACCATGGGCCTGTCGCGCACCAAGCGCGAGCGTACGTACAAGACCATCGCTGACGTCATCGCGCTGGCCCTGTTCGTCGGATTCATGGTGCCGCCGACAGCGATTCTCGTCGGAATAATTTCCTAGGGGGAGTGTAGAGAAATGACTCAAACATTGATTCACGGCCTATATAGCGAAGGCGAGCCGATCGCCGATGCCAAGGCGCCCTCGGGTCCTCTTGCTGAACGCTGGGAGAAGCGCAAGTTCGAAGCGCGCCTCGTGAACCCGGCCAACCGCCGCAAGCTCAACGTCATCATGGTGGGCACCGGTCTTGCCGGTGGCGCTGGCGCAGCCTCGCTCGGCGAGATGGGTTACAACGTCAAGGCATTCTTCTACCAGGACTCGGCACGCCGCGCGCACTCGATTGCCGCGCAGGGTGGTATCAACGCTGCCAAGGACTACAAGAACGACAACGATTCGACCTACCGCCTGTTCTACGACACGATCAAGGGCGGCGACTTCCGTTCCCGCGAGTCCAACGTCTACCGCCTCGCCGAAGTCTCGGCGAACATCATCGACCAGTGCGTGGCACAGGGCGTTCCGTTCGCTCGCGAATACGGCGGCCTGCTGGACAACCGCTCCTTCGGTGGCGTTCAGGTCTCGCGTACGTTCTACGCGCGCGGCCAGACTGGCCAGCAGCTCCTGATCGGCGCCTACCAGGCGCTCATGCGTCAGGTCCGCGCCGGAACCGTCAAGACCTACGATCGCCACGAAATGGTTGATCTGGTGATCGTCGACGGCCGCGCACGCGGCATTATCGCCCGCGACATGAAGACCGGCGAGATCGAAACCCACCTGGCCGACGCCGTCGTGCTCGCCTCCGGTGGATACGGAAACGTCTTCTTCCTGTCGACGAACGCGATGGGCTGTAACGCATCTGCCGTCTGGCGCGCACACCGCCGCGGTGCCTACTTCGGCAACCCGTGCTACACGCAGATTCACCCCACCTGTATTCCGCAGACGGGCGAGTCGCAGTCGAAGCTGACCCTCATGTCGGAGTCGCTGCGTAACGATGGCCGTATCTGGGTGCCGAAGAAGGCAGAGGATGCCGCGAAGGATCCTCGCGATATTCCCGAGGAAGATCGCGATTACTACCTCGAGCGCATCTACCCGGCGTTCGGTAACCTCGTGCCGCGCGATATCGCATCGCGTCAGGCAAAGAACATGTGCGACGAGGGCCGCGGTGTTGGCCCGGCCATCGCCGAAGTGGGCAGGGACGGCGTGACGCGCGATGTGCGACGCGGCGTGTACCTCGACTTCGCGGATGCCATCGAGCGCATGGGCAAGGACGCGGTCTCCGCCAAGTACGGCAACCTGTTCGACATGTACCAGCAGATCACGGCAGAGGATCCGTACGAGGTTCCGATGCGTATCTACCCCGCAGTCCATTACACGATGGGCGGCCTGTGGGTGGATTACGATCTGCAGTCCACGATCCCGGGTCTGTTCGTGACCGGCGAGGCCAACTTCTCTGATCACGGTGCGAACCGCCTCGGCGCGTCGGCCCTCATGCAGGGTCTGGCTGACGGCTACTTCGTCCTCCCGAACACGATCAATGACTACCTGGCCGATGGCCCGTTCGAGAAGCTCGATGCGGACCACCCCGAGGTGGCAGCTGTTCGTGAAACGATCCAAGATCGTGTTAATTTCTTCATGACGAACGAAGGAAATCGCTCGGTCGATTCCTACCACAAGGAACTCGGCAACATCATGTGGGAGTACTGCGGCATGGAGCGTACCGAGGAGGGCTTGAAGAAGGCCATCGGTATGATCCGCGAACTGCGGGCAGACTTCTGGAAGAACGTACGAGTGCCTGGCAGGGCCGACGAACTCAACCAATCGCTCGAGAAGGCCGGCCGCGTTGCCGACTTCCTGGAGTTGGGAGAGCTCATGTGTATCGATGCTCTGCATCGTGAGGAATCCTGTGGCGGCCACTTCCGCGCCGAATCCCAGACTGAAGAAGGCGAGGCGTTGCGTCATGATGACAAGTTCGCCTATGTCGCAGCGTGGGAGTTCGCCGGAGAAGGGCAGGCCCCGGTTCTCCACAAGGAAGACCTCGAATACGAATTCGTCGAGATGAAGCAGCGGAGCTACAAGTGAAAATTAACCTCGAATTTTGGCGCCAGAATGGTCAGGGAGACTCCGGCCATTTCGATACCCACACCCTCGCAAATGTTGATGAGGACTCCTCGTTCTTGGAGATGCTCGATCAACTCAACGAGGAGTTGTTTGCCGAGGGCAAGGAGCCCGTGGCGTTCGACTCCGACTGCCGCGAGGGCATCTGTGGCCAGTGTGGTCTCGTCATTAACGGCGATGCCCACGGACCTCAGGTGACGACGACGTGCCAGCTCCACATGCGCACGTTCAACGACGGCGACACGATCACGATTGAGCCGTGGCGTTCGACAGCCTTCCCGGTCCTGAAGGATCTGGTTGTTGACCGTGGCGCGCTGGATCGGATCATCCAGGCCGGCGGCTACATTTCGGTCAACACCGGTGCGGCACCGGACGCACACGCAGTTCCGGTTCCCAAGGAATACGCGGATCGCGCGTTTGAGGCAGCAGCCTGCATCGGCTGTGGCGCCTGCGTGGCTGCGTGCCCGAACGGATCGGCCATGCTGTTCACCGCAGCGAAGGTTATGCACCTTGGCTTCCTCCCGCAGGGCCAGCCAGAGCGCCACGACCGCGTGGTGAACATGCTCGCTCAGCACGACGCCGAGGGCTTCGGCGGTTGCACCAACATCGGCGCATGCCACGACGCGTGCCCGAAGGAAGTGCCGCTCGAGCTGATTTCGCTTCTGAACCGCGACCTCATGAAGGCCGGTGTTCACGGGCGTTAGGCGCTGCTTAGCCACACAGAGCCGTTAGCTACACAGAGCTGTCAGCAACACAGAGCTGAGGGGTTCAGGCTAGATGTCGGGGATTTTCCCGTACGTCTAGCCTGAACCTTTTTTGTGTGCTCGATTTCGTGCCGGTGGGTCCGTGTTCGCGGGTGAGGGTGGCTCATCCACGTCGCCACCTTGGATTGGGAAGACGCATCGACATTTTCAAATATCCAAAGCTCGTACACGGCCAAATCGTCCGCGCCCGCGTCGCATCTCAAGCGGCGCGGGATCGTCGAACCGCCGCGCACGCCTTGACCTGATTGGCATAACCCCTGGCCAGAGCCCGGGCGGTCACGAGAATCGGCTCGGCCGATGCGTGCAGCGCAATCGTCAGTGCCTCGCGATCGCGGTGTTGCC
>NZ_JBHWPL010000018.1:0-32925 GCF_043424875.1 Trueperella sp.
CACGCAACGCCCTCAACCTGGAGCGAACATGCCTTCCACGTTGCTTCGTAGTCAGCAACCGTGATCGGCGTGCCGTCGTTCCACTTGGCCTCAGGGTTGAGGTTCATCGTGAGAACCATGGCGTAGTCGCCCTCGCCCTCGGCGTTCATGTCGTAGGACTCGACGTAGTTCGGGTTGACGTCGAATTCACCGTTCTCGGTGAAAATCCAGTTCACCGGTGCGATGTACGAGTAGATGGTGGACGAAAGATCGACGGTGTTGCCGTCAACGTGGAACGCGTTCCACTGCTCCGGATAGGACGAGATTGCGAGCGAGAACTCGCCGCCGTCCTGGAGTTCAGCTGGATCTACCTTGTTGTAGTCGGAGCCGGGAAGTTCTGTAGACGAACCCTCGCCTTCGCCGCCTTCGCCGCCGCCGTCTGTCGACGTGCCGCCATCGGTACCACCGTTGGTCTCCCCGCCGCCATCGGACGACGTGCAAGCGCTCAGCGTGAGTGCAGCTGCAGCAAGTAGTGCAATGCTTGCTTTCTTCAATCGCATATATTTGTCCTCCTTTAGGACCTTACTCTCGCCGGACGTGCGAAAGTTACATGGACATAGATTAGACCACAATCTCGAATTCGTGAAAGCTGAGTGCCACTCGTTACCGAAGCGTTACACAGCAAATCCCACGGCTTTGCGCCTATCAAGGGCGTGAAAAAGGGCGGAACCACGATCACCGTTCGTGGTTCCGCCCTGTCAACATACGCTAGAAAACGTTGATGTGACGCGGGAAGTAACAGGCTACTTCGTGGTCGTCACCCATCGTCGTGAAGTCCGGATGAGCCGCCTCGCAGACGGCCTTATCGTCCGGGCTGAGCGTCTCATAGACTGGACAGCGCGTCACGAATCGACAGCCGGTTGGCGGGTTTGCCGGCGACGGCAGGTCACCCTCCAACAGGATACGGGTGCGGTTGCGTTCCTTGGCCGGATCTGGGATCGGGATCGCGGACAGCAGCGCCTGAGTGTACGGGTGACGCGGAGATTCGAACACCGCATCCACATCGCCGATCTCCACGAGCTTGCCGAGGTACATAACGGCCACGCGATCCGCAATATGGCGGATAACGGACAGATCGTGTGCCACGAACAGGTACGAGAGGTTCAGCTTCGCACGCAGCTCATCGAGCAAATTAATCACACCGGCCTGAATCGACACATCGAGTGCCGAGACGGGCTCGTCAAGTATGAGCAACTTGGGCTGAACCGCAAGCGCTCGCGCGATTCCGATTCGCTGGCGCTGGCCACCGGAGAAGTTACGCGGGTAACGGTTCACGTGCGCGGGCTCGAGGCCCACCATCGCCATGAGTTCCTTGACGCGCGGCTCAACATCTTTCTTGTCCCAGCCGGCGTACTTCAACGGCTCGGCAATGATGTCGAAGACCGGCATACGCGGATCGAGCGACGCCATCGGATCCTGGAAGACCACCTGGAGGTCGGTACGCACGCGCTTACGGTCCGCACGGCTCATCTGCGCAGTGTTCTCACCCAGCACCACAATATTGCCGTCAATGGGCTCCACGAGGTCGAGGACCTCCATGAGCGTCGTCGTCTTTCCGGAGCCGGACTCACCCACGAGGCCGAGCGTTTCGCCGGCACGGATGTCCAGCGAGATCCCGTCGACGGCGTGGACGGTTCCAACACGACGACGGAAGACCGAGCCCTTCATCAGCGGGAAGTGCCTCTTCATGTTCTCCACGCGGAGAACTTCCTGACGCTCGTTGCGCGGCGTGCCGTCAAACGGCGGGATCACCGGCTCGGGCAACGGGTAGATGTCCTCGTAGGACCGCGATTCGTCGCGAATCTCATGCGCGCGTACACACGCCACTTCGTGCGGGAAGTCCGGGTTATCCGACTTCACGTCACGCAGCACCGGCTCGCCGTCGAGACACTGCAACTCGGCAACCGGGCAACGCGCCGCGAAGGGGCAGCCCGTCTGCTCGTAGAGCATCGAGGGCGGATTACCTTCGACGACGGCGAGCTGGTTCTCCTTGCGCGAATCAAGGCGCGGGAGCGAACCGAGCAGGCCGATGGTGTAAGGCATCGCCGAGTGGTAGAAGATCTCGTCCACGGCGCCGCGCTCGACAATGCGACCGGCGTACATGACGGCCACCTTGTCTGCAATACCGGCCACAACACCCAGATCGTGGGTAATCATGATGACGGCAGCGCCGGTTTCGTGCTGTGCTTTGCGCAGCACGTCGAGAATCTGCGCCTGAATCGTCACGTCCAGGGCCGTCGTCGGCTCGTCGGCGATGATCAAGTCGGGATTGTTCGAGATCGCCATCGCGATCATCGCGCGCTGGCGCATACCGCCCGAGAACTCGTGCGGGAAGGACTTGATGCGGATCTCCGGGTTAGGAATACCCACGATGTCCAGAAGCTCGATCGCGCGCGCCTCGGCGTCCTTGTCCGAGATGGACTTGTCGTGCGCCTGTAGCGCTTCGATGATCTGATCACCGATCGTGTAGACCGGCGTGAGAGCCGAGAGCGGGTCCTGGAACACCATGGCCACGGTCTTGCCGCGGATCTTCGACATGTAGGAATCGGAGGTGCCGAGCACATCGACTCCGTGGAGCTTAACCGAGCCCTGCACGTTCGCGGACTGGTCGAGCAGCCCCATGATTGACATCGAGGTCACGGACTTTCCGGAACCGGACTCGCCCACGATGCCGAGGACCTCGCCCGAATGAACGGTGAGGTTGACTCCGCGAACCGCGTGAACGACGCCGTCCTCCGACGGGAACCGCACGTGAAGATCGTGAACCTCAACGACGGGCACGCCGTCAATGGGGGTCGGCAGGTCCTTCGGGTCCGGGTTGCGCGTGGACTTCTTGCGGGACTTGCGAGCTTTCACTTTCGGTTCAGTCTTCACAGACTCTTCTTTCATTGGCGACTGGCTCATGCCTTGCCTCCTCCGGACTTCGACGACGGATCGAGCGCGTCTCGCAGGCCGTCACCGATGAAGTTCACCGAGACGAGCATCAGCACGAGGACAGCAGCTGGTGGCAAGAACAGCCACGAGTGTGTGAGCGCGGACGACTGGCCCGCACCAATCAGCGAACCGAGGGAGACCTGGGGGTCCTTCACGCCGAAGCCGAAGTATGACAGCGAGGTCTCCGACAGCACGGCCGTGGCGACGCCCAGCGTGAAGTCGATAATCAGTAGCGAGGAAATGTTGGGCAAAATGTGGCGGACAATGATCGTTCCCGAGGGGACGGACATGTACTTCGCCGCATGCACGTAGTCGAGAGACTTGACCGACATGGTCAGTGATCGCACCACGCGCGCCGTGAGCATCCAGCCGAACGCCGCAAGTAGCAGGATGAAGATGAATACGCCGGTGTTCTCCGAGCCGAAGCGGTTGGAGATGATTGCGATCATCAGGAAGGCCGGGATGACGAGCATGAGATCGATGATCCACGTGGCAACCTTGTCGACCCAACCGCCGAAGTAGGCGGCCGCCGAACCGAAGAGTGCGGCCCAGCCGGTCTGGATGAGCGCCACGGAGAAGCCGATAATGATGGACTTGCGCAAGCCCTCCATCGTCATTGCGAACATGTCGCGCCCGCGGCGATCCGTGCCGAACAGGTGATCGGCGTCCGGCGGCTGCAGGTAGTGCCCGCGGTCGCGCTCCATGTATGTCCAGTCGGACAGGGAGGGGCCGATCAGTGCGAGCAGGAGCACGAGGATGAGGCCAACAACGCCGACGACGGCGGTCTTGTTACGCCAGAAACGACGTGCCACGATCTGACGGCGCGAGTAGCGCTTCGTCTTAGCAATGCGTTCGTTGGTCTGCTGGGTCAGTGTGTCTTTGACTGCGCGAAGCTCGTTCACGTCAGCCATGGGCGAGATCTTCTGCGGCATGACGGCCTCTTCTGCCGGCGGTGCCAGTGTCTCGTCTACTTCAGGATTCTTGTCAGTCATTAGTTCACCCTCACTCGCGGATCAACTGCAGCAATGAGGACGTCGGAGAGGAATGCACCGGTGAGGGTTGCCGCTCCGGAGAACGCAACCACCGCGGCGGTTCCGTTGATGTCCTGGGCCTGAATTGTTCGCACGCCGTAAATACCCATGCCTTCCCAGCCGAAGACCTGCTCCGTAATGGCTGCGCCGAGCACGAGGAGGGCGATGCCGAAGGCGAAGTAGGTGGCGATCGGAATGAGCGAGGTGCGCAGCGCGTGCTTGCGAACGGCCGTGCCGTAGCGCAGGCCCTTGGCGCGGGCGGTACGCACATAGTCAGCGCCGAGCGTGTCCAGCATGAGGTTGCGCTGGTAACGCGAGTACGTGGCGAGACCGCTCAGTGAAATTGCGATGGTCGGCAGCAACAGGTGTTGCATGCGGTTCAGGATCATTGGCCAGAATTCCTTGGGCGGAATCGTGGCCTGTGGGCCAATAAATTGGAAGAAGTTCGTATCGAATGTGTTGTTGAACCACACGGCCGTCATCTGCAGGCCGATGGCGATAACCATGGCCGGGGTCGAAATGATGATCATCGCGAGGATAGTGATGATGCGATCGGGGATCGAGTACTGGTGAACAGCTGCCCATGCACCAATGGCCACGCCGCCGATGATGCCAATGAAGAAGCCGAGGAACACAAGCTGGAGCGAGAGTCCAATACGGTTGGACACCTGCTGGTTCACGGACTCACCCAGAGGCGAGTATCCCCAATCCCAATTGGCAATCATGCCCAGCCAGTCGACGTAGCGTTCGACGATGGGCTCTTGCGGATTGATATTCCAAGCGTTGAGTCGGGCGTCAACGGTGTGCACGACCTCAAGATAGGTCGTGTTAGCCATCTTGGTGAGCTCGTTTTCGATCAGCAACGAGCGCGGGTCTAGCTGCGTACCCGCCAAGAAGTAGGCAATGGTGACGGCGACGAAAAGAAGAATTAAGTAATTCAGCAAACGCCGGAGCAAATACTTAGTCATGCGAGGCCTTTTCTAGTGCGACATCCTCCGCCTCGCTGGGACGTGGATGTTCAGTTTCACTTCTGGTCAGGAAGTCTATACCTAACCCGACTCCTAATCACATCTCTCAACTGCACAGTGGCCGAAAATCGGTTCAACATCACCCATTTACCGCAGTTTGCAGGTTTATCATGCGACCAGATCCACAGTCGCAACTCCAAAACGTGGCACTCGGACGGCGCCGAGGACGCGCAAAGTACACCTTAGGCCGTGTGGAACATAGCAGCGAGGGCGTTCTTGTCCGCCTTGCCGTTCGCGTTGGTGGGCAGCGCGTCGACGACGATGAGCTTGCGCGGCACCTTGAACCGGGCAAGGCTCTGCCTGACGAAGGCCTGCACCTCTACGAGCGTGGGCGCTTCGTGGCCCGGTTCCATGACGACGGCGGCTGAGACGGATTCTCCCCACGTCGGGTCCGGGGTGCCGATGATCGCACAGTCGGCAATGCCCGGCATCTGTGCCAACACCGCCTGAATCTCCTCCGCCTGTATCTTCACGCCGGCCGAGTTGATGATGTTGTGGAGCCGGCCGATTAGCCACAGGAAGCCGTCGTCGTCGATCGTCACAATATCGCCCGTGTGAAGCCAGCCGGCGCGGAAGGTCTGCGCGCTGAGTTCCGGATCGTGCCAGTAGGAGGCGACCACGCTCGGGCCGCGCACAACCAGCTCACCCTCGGTGGCGTCGTTGCCCTCCGCGTCCACGATGCGCGCTTCGACGTGCGAGAACGGGCGGCCGATCGAGCCCGCGCGCTCCTCGAGCTGCTCCGCCACGAGGTAGGACCCCGACGCGGCCGTCTCCGTCATCCCCCACACGTTGAGCGGTTTCAGGCCGTGGTCGACGAGGCGCTGCAATAACGACGGCGACGCCGGCGCTCCCCCGATCAGCGGCAAGCGCCATGCGCTGAGGTCGCGGTCGTCGAAGGTCGGGTCATTGAGCAGGGCGACGTACATCGTGGGCACGCCGAACATGATCGTCACCTCGTGCTCCTCTAGGAGATCCAGCACGCGCGCAGAGTTGAAGTTCCGCTCGATGATGACCTTGCCGCCGTGAACGAAGAGGTCGAGGGTGACCCCGTTGAACCCGCCGATGTGCGTCAGCGGCGCAACGGTAAGCACGACGTCGTGGTTCGAGTACTCAAATCCCTCCCGGAAGTTTTGCGAGCCCCACCACAGCTGGGCATGCGTGAGCTCCACGCCCTTGGGCTTGCTCGCCGAGGCGGAGGTGAAGATCATCGCCGCCGGGCCCTCCGGGTATTGGCGCGAGTTCAGCGCCGTCGAGCCGTCCTTGATCGTCGTGATGAACTTGCCGTTTTGAGCCTCTTTTGCCGCTGTGATCCCGTAGAACCCGTGGCCGATCGCAGCGGAGACGGACGGGTCGAAGACGTCGTCGATCACGAGGTGGACGAGCGGGAAGGGCGAGTCGAACATGCCGCCGTCGGCAGCCTGCGGCTCGACGACCACGACACGCGGCGCGCAAAAATCCACGAGTTCTTGATGATCCTGGCGGGTCAGGCGCGGTGAGAGCGGCACGAAAATCGCGCCGAGCCTCGCGCAGGCCACGTGGAGCAGCAGGTGATAGGGCGAGTTGCGGGCGATGAGGACCACGCGGTCGCCGGCGCTGACGCCGGTTGCCGCGAGCATCTGGGCGAGCTGACGCGTTGCGACCGCGGCCTCGACCACGCTCGTCGTCTGCCCGTCGTACACAATCGACGCGCGGTTCGGATGCGCGCGGGCCGCGCGATCGAGCGCGTGCGCCGGATTGTAGTTCGGTTTCTTAAGCACCGGCCCAATACCCTTCGAGAATCTTCGTCATTGCCTCGATGTCACCCGGCGAGGAAATCTCGCGAACGGAGTGCATTGACAGGAGCGGAATGCCGCAATCCACGGTCACGATGCCAAGTCGCGACGCCGTGAACGGGCCGATCGTCGAGCCGCACGGCACATCGTTGTTCGACACAAACGCTTGAGTGACGACGCCGGTGGCCGCCGCCGAGCGTAGCCACAGCGCGGAGCCTTCGGCTTCAGTTGCGTAGCGCTGGTTGGCGTTGAGTTTGAGGAGTGGTCCGCCGCCGAGGATGGGCTGGTGATCGGGATCGTGCTTGCCCACCTTGTTGGGGTTCACGGAGTGGCCGGCATCGGCGGAGATGCATGAGGAGTTGGCGAGCATGCGGGCGAAACGCTCGTAGCCCGTCGCCTCGAGGTCGAGACCCTCGCAGATGCGGCGCAGCGTGCTTTCGAGGAAGGGGCCATCCGCGCCGGAATAGGTGGATGAGCCGACCTCCTCGTGATCGAATGCCACGAAGACGGCGATGTCCTCGTGATCGTGTGACTCCATCGTCACAAACGCGCTCAGGGAGGAAAAGACGGAGGACAGGTTGTCCTGGCGGCCCGAGGCGAAGAACGTTTCGCCGCTCGGCCCACCGAACATCGCTGGCTCTTGGACGTCGTAGGCGAAAAGATCGTGGCCGGCCACGCGGTGAGTGGGGATGCCGGCATGGTCGGCGAGGTACTCGAGGAGGTTGGACTCGTCGATCGACCAGATCGGCTTGTAATCCACCTGCTTCGACAGTTCGAGCTTCTGGTTGACGCTCCGATCGAGATGCGGCGCCGTTTGCGGGATGACCATGACGGCTGGCGTACGTACCAGGTGCACTTCGCCGTCGAGATCGGTGAGGATGCCGGCAATGCCAAGATCGCGGTTGAGCCACGAATTCAGGAGCGGGCCGCCGTAAACCTCCACGTTGACCTGCCCGAACCCGGAGGCGGTGCTCCCCGGAGTCGGCTTGATCTTGAAGGTCGGTGAATCCGTGTGCGAGCCGACGATCCGGAAGCCCGTTTCGGGTTTGACACCGCCCACATGCCACGCGATGACCGCGCCACCTCGGAGGATAAAGCCGCGCTCGTGACCAGCCCACGCCTCTCCCTCAACCTGCTGCATGTATCCGGCGTCGCGCAGCCGATCGGCAATCACCGCCGCCGCGTGGAAGGAGGTTGGCGAGTCAGATATGAAGCGTGCGTAGTCGTCGATCAATTCAGTCATGGCACACAGTCTAAATGCCTTGTTCCTAGGCGTCGATATGCTCGACGAGAACCGCGAGCGCGCGCAGCTGGCTGAAATGATCTGGATCACTGGCCGGGCGGCGCATTCCGGTTACGATGGCGAAATGAACTTTGACGTTGAGAGCTTCAGTGGTCTACCTGTGATTGGCGGCGGAGACGTGTGCGGCCCCGACGGCTGCGGTCCGGCCGAGGGCGCTGGCACAGCAGGCAGCACTGGCACAGCAGAAAGCACTGGCGACGCCGATTTCGCGCACCCCGCCATTGAGCTGAGCGACGGCACCTCGATCCCGCAGCTCGGATTTGGCACGTGGCGGCTGACGGAGCGCGACGACGACGCGCTCGCCGCGGCGCTCGAGACCGGCTACCGCCACATCGACACGGCAACCGTCTATAAGAACGAGGAGATGGTCGGGCGCGTACTCGGCTCCTCCGGCCTCGACGGCGTCTACATCACCACGAAGATTCACCCCACCGACGAGCGGGAACCCGCCGAGGTCATGGCCGCCTCGCTCGAGGCGCTTCAGGTTGAGCGCGTGAACATGTGGCTGCTGCACAACACCTCGGATCGCAACGTTGACATCTGGCGCGCCATGATCGAGGAGCAGGAAAAGGGCCACACGGCGTCGATTGGCGTTTCGAACCTCTCGATTGCGGAGATCGATGAGCTCATCGATGCCACGGGCGTTGCTCCGGTGATGAACCAGTTCCGCCTCGGCCTCTCGCTCCACGACCCCGAATTCGTTGCCGCCCTTCGTGAGCGCGGCATCGCACCCGAGGGTTACTCACCGCTACGCGCCACGAACCTCGACGATCCGCACATCATCGACGTCGCACAGAATCTCGACGTCGATCCGGCGGACGTGGTGATCGCCTGGCACATGGCCAAGGGATACATTGTTATTCCGAAGTCGGCCACCGCGTCCCGTATTCGCTCGAACGCGTATGCCTCGCGCCTGACCCTCTCCGAGCAGCATATCGCTCAGCTCGATCGTATGGAGCGGACCGCGTAAAGGTGCAGACCGCGCAAAGGTAGGGCACGGACCGTGTCTAGATAATAGGTATGGCCCTAGTCTTCGAGGCTCGCGAGCGCCCCGAGCAGGTAGACCCAGGCGTCGTGGTCGGGGCGGATGAGATCGATGTGGTTCGCGGCCTCAACGATCGCGAGGTTAAACGGTTCCGAGCGCAGGTCGCGTGAGCGCTCCACGGGAATCGTCTCGTCTGCCGTTCCGTGGATGATCTCCACGCTGAGCTCGTGGGCGCAGTACTTGGCGTGGCCGAGCTGGTAGTAGTTAAAGATCGGGTCGTAGAGCGCGTAGCGGTCCGGGAGTTCCTCGGGTGTTCCGCCGATCCAGCGGTACGTCTTACCCGTGTCGTATTCGGGATCCTCGCGCATGTCTCGCGCCAGATCCACGATCGGGGCGAGCAGGATGGCCTCAACCGGGCCGAGTTCTGGCGCAAGTACAACGTTGAGTGCCCAGGTGCCGCCGGCGTCGTGACCAATCCATACGGCGTCCTTGAGCACCTCGTGTTGGGCGAGGGTATGGGAGTCGTTGGCCACCAGCTCGGGGCGGCCGGGCTCGAGTCGGCAGCTTGGCAAAGCCACGCGATAGCCAGCCTGCGCGAGGGCGCGAGCCGCAGGGCGCGTCGTCGCTATCGCATTGTCCGTCAGGAAGCGTCCGCCGTGTAGAAAACAGATCGGCTTGGCATCCTCGGCGCCGTACCATTCGATGAATTGGCGCGGATCGTCGCCGTAGCGTTCAATCGAGTCTGGGAAAACGGGCAAACTCCGGAGCCATCGCGCTGCCCCGGACTCCCCCTGCGTGAATTGGGTGACGTCCTGCAACCCCTCGCGGGCCTCCATTAGTTCCTCTCGGCACCCATGTCTCGCACGAAGGCGCGCTGAGCGGGAGTTTCTACGGAGAGCTTGTTGTAGTGCGACTTGACGTAGTCGATCGCCTCTTGGGGAGCCATCCCGTCAAGCACGCCGATGATGGCCAGCGCCGTGCCGGTTCGGCCAACGCCACCACCGCACACGATTTCCACGCGCTCAGACTTCGCACGCTCGTAGGCTTCTTTGAGGATTTCGTGGGCCTGAGAAGTGCGGCGAGGAAGGCGGAAGTCGGGCCAGTCAATCACGATCGTTTCAGTCGCGCTCGAGGTGATGCCGGCGCGGCCGAGCCGCGAACCGACGCTGGTGGTGAGCATGATGCACAGGTCGGCAGGCTCTTCGACGCGCTTGCGCCACGAGCGTCCCCTGATCCGACACCCGGAAGGGAATTCGACAACGCCCGGAGCGATATTCCATCGCTCCTCGGTGCGCCCTTGCTTCATGTGTCCCTCCAACCGTGCCAAAGTGATTTCACCGTACCAATCTCAGGTAAAAACTGACGAGGCGTCTCGCACAAAATCGCCGTTTGTAGGGAAAGATCACACCCGTAACCAGCATTAGTCAACGAGTTTGCGTACTGCCTCACATAACCGCGCAATTTCATATAATCTTGAGATCAAGAGAATTTTGTTCGTCTCGAACTCAGGAGCATCAATGGCCACGATTATCTATACGCACACCGACGAAGCCCCCATGCTGGCAACAGGTTCCCTCCTCCCGATCATCGAAGCGTTCGCCGCCAAGGCGGGCATCGAGGTCGAGACTCGCGATATTTCGCTCTCCGGTCGCATCATCGCCGCGTTCTCTGATCTGCTTCCCGAGGATCAGCGTCAGCCCGACGCCCTCGCCGAGCTCGGCGAACTGGCGAAGACCCCCGAGGCGAACATCATCAAGCTGCCGAACATTTCGGCGTCGATCCCCCAGCTCAAGGCAGCCGTCAAGGAGCTGCAGGCCGAGGGTTACGAGCTTCCGAACTACCCGGAGGATCCGACGACGGACGAGGAGCGCGATTGGCGCGCCCGCTACGACTCGGTCAAGGGCTCGGCCGTGAACCCCGTGCTGCGCGAGGGCAATTCCGATCGTCGCGCCCCGCAGGCCGTGAAGAACTTTGCGAAGAACAACCCGCACTCGATGAAGCCGTGGGCCGATGATTCCAAGACGCGCGTGGCCACGATGGACGCGAACGATTTCCGCGCCAACGAAGTCTCCACCGTGGTGCCGGCGGATGGAACGGCGCAGATCGTGCACGTGGGTCCCGACGGCTCGGAGACCATCCTCAAGGACAGTCTCGCAGTGAGCGAGGGCGAGGTGCTCGACGGTACGAAGATGGACGCCGCCGCGCTTGAAGAGTTCCTCTCCGAGCAGGTCGCCGCTGCCCGCGATGAGGACGTGCTCTACTCGCTCCACCTCAAGGCAACGATGATGAAGGTTTCGGACCCGATCATCTTCGGCCACGCCGTGCGAGCCTTCTTCCCGAAGACGTTCGAGGCGTACGGCGAGAATCTTGCCGCCGCTGGCCTCTCGGCCAACGACGGCCTGGGCACGCTGTTTGCGGGCCTTGAGGATCTCGAGAATGGCGATGAGATCCGCGCGTCGTTTGATCAGGAGATGAAGGACGGGCCGCGCCTGTCGATGGTCAACTCCGACCGCGGGATCACCAACCTGCACGTGCCCTCCGACGTCATCGTTGACGCCTCGATGCCCGCCATGATCCGCAACGGCGGCCAGATGTGGGGCCCGGATGGCGAGTCGGACGACACGATCGCCGTCATCCCCGATTCCTCCTACGCGGGCGTCTACCAGGCCGTGGTCAAGGACTGCCAGGCACACGGCGCGTTCGACCCGACGACGATGGGCACCGTTCCGAACGTCGGCCTCATGGCCCAAAAGGCCGAGGAGTACGGCTCGCACGACAAGACGTTTGAGATCGAGGCCGACGGCACCGTTGAGGTTCGCCTCGGCGACGACGTGCTGCTGTCGGTTCCGGTGAGCGAAGGCGACATCTACCGCTCGTGCCAGACCAAGGACGACCCGATCCGCGACTGGGTTCAGCTCGCCGTACGCCGCTCGCGCATCTCGGGCATGCCGGCGATCTTCTGGCTCGATCCCGAGCGCGAGCACGATCAGCAGATCCGCGCGAAGGTCGAGGGGTACCTCAAGAGCGAGGACACGGAAGGGCTCGACATTCAGATCCTCTCGCCCGTGGACGCCACGAAGGCGACCCTCGAGCGCGTGCGCCGCGGCGAGGACACGATTTCCGTGACCGGCAACGTGCTGCGCGATTACCTGACGGACCTGTTCCCCATCATGGAGCTGGGCACGTCGGCTAAGATGCTCTCGGTCGTCCCGCTCATGGCCGGTGGCGGCCTGTTCGAGACCGGCGCCGGCGGTTCCGCGCCCAAGCACGTCGAGCAGCTCATCGAGGAGCACCACCTGCGTTGGGATTCGCTCGGCGAGTTCCTCGCGCTGGCCGAGTCGCTTCGCCACCTCTCGCGCTTCGCGGATAACCCCCGCGCCGCCGTCGTCGCTGATGCGCTCGACCGCGCCACGGAAACGCTTCTGAGCGAGGGCCGCTCGCCGCAGCGCCGCACCGGCACGCCGGACAACCGATCCTCGCACGCGTGGCTCGCCACCTACTGGGCTGACGAGCTCGCGAAGCAGACCGACGACGCCGATCTGGCCGCGGCCTTCGAGCCGATCGCGGCGGAGCTGGCGGACAACGCCGAGAAGATCCAGCAGGATCTCATCGATGTGCAGGGTCAACACTCGGGCATCGAGGGCTACTACCATCCGGATCCGGCTCAGGTCGAGGCCGCGATGCGCCCGTCGGCAACGTTGAACAAGATCATCGACGCCATGCGCGGCTAACGCTGCTGCCGCGGCGTGATGCTCGCGGCTAGCTAAGGCGCGAATCGGGCACGAGAAAGGGCGTACCACGGGGTGAAAACCCCGGTGGTACGCCCTTTCGGTTAAGCGTTAGGCCAGCTGACGGTGTTGTTAGTTCCGAACCTCGCCGGTGTTAGCGTCAACGTGGACTTCGACGTCGTTCGTGGTCGAGGTGTCGATGTCGATCTCCCAGCGGCCGTCCTCGTAGGATGCCTCATCGAGATCGCCAGGAGTGGATTCGAGAGCGGTGGCTATCGCGTCGTCGATCGTCACGGCGGCGGATGCGGCGGCGGTGTCGGCGTCGTCCACATCGTCGGTCTCGCGCTCGATGACCTGATCGCCCTTCACCTTGATCTCGTGCAAGGTGGAGCCAGCCACGATGTCGATGTCCCAGTGGCCGTCGTCGTCCCAATCTTGCGAGACGACCACGCCGTCGGTGTCGCCTGCTTCAGCGACGACGCTCAGCGCGGTGTCGCGAGCGGCCTGCGCGCCGTCGACTCCACGGTCCGAGGCGCCGGCTGCGCCGTCGTTTGCGCTGGTCGTGCTCTCAGTGGCGCCGTCGGTTGCGCCATCATCCATCGCATCATCGACAGCATCGGACGCTTCGTCCGCGACCTCAGAGGCTGCGGTCTGGGCATCATTGACAGTGTTTTCAACGTCATCGCTCGAGCACGCTGCCAGTCCAAGGGACAGGGCAACAGTGGCGGACAAACTTCCAAACTTCTTTAGATTCATGACAATTACGGTACGCCCACTCAAACCGTACAGACGAAGAGATTTCACAATCGGATGAAGATTAAAGGAATTCTCATCTGCGTCTCATCATCCGGCTAAGCGTCGAGACCCGCGCGGGCGCTAAGCGCGGCGCAGGCGCCTGCCTAAGCACTGGCGCGAGCCCCTCCCTAAGAACGTCGCGAGCGCGACTTTACTGGTACGACACGAAATCTGGGAGCGGCTCAACCTGATAGGTTCCCGCCGGGTCGAGCATCGGGATGTCCTCGTCGTAGAAGTTCTTCCAGCCCCAGTGCTCGATGTGCGGGGAGTTGTTCTGCAACGTTGTCCACGTGCCCTGCTTCGCGCTTTGGCTGCCCTGCCCATCCACGTGGACAAGGATCGCGAGCTCGGAGCGGGACTGATCGAGCTGGTCGATGTCGCGGAGCATTTGCACCTGGAACTGGTGCAAGATCAGCATCTTCTGCGGCAGGTTGCGCTCGCGCGTGAAATCGGCGAGGTAGGTGACCACCTCGTTGACCTCGGCAATCTCCACGTGCCCGATCCGGGTGAGCGGGACCTCGTCGGGGCCAAGCCGCCACTCGGGATCCAGCGCGACTCCCAGATGCGGGTACTCCAGCAGCTCCTCGTACATCTTGACCTGGCTGAGGAAGTCCGACCTGCCCGGCTGGAAGTCGAGCACCACGTACTGGCCGGCCTCCTGCGCCGCTTCGATGAGCGGCACGAACCCGTCGATTGCCCATTCATTTGAGTAGTTGCCGTCGTCACCGGGAGCGCCGGAGGCGACCGTCACGATGATTTCGAGGGCGGGCAGCACCTGAGCGTCAGTGAAATCGCGGTAGGGCGCCGCGTGCTCCTCGGCGCGCGCGATGGTAGCTTCCGTGCCCTGCTCACCGAGCACGCCCAGCGTTGTGGTGTGCGGGGATCCGTAGAGCGCCACGTACCGCTTGCCCTCAAACACGAGCTGGCCACCGCCCGGAAGTTCCGTGCCGGTGGCGGCCGTAGCGAGTTGCCACGTCAGATCCGGATTCTCTTCGCTAAAAACAGCGACGACGTTCTCGCGGCCGTCGAGGGCCGCCACAGTATCGCTCGATGCGCGCGGGTCGATGCGGGACATCTTCACGTCGGCGCCGCCGGCCACGGCTGTGCCGACGGCGGTCAGGTAGGCACCATCGGTCACGGCAATGGCGTCGGTTCGCTCGGCTGCGGCAAAGTCACCGTCGATTTCTACCGACGACGTCGGCTCCTCGGCATACACCGTGGTGCCAAGACCGTCAAGGCCCGTCTGGAGATCCGCCGGTTCGGCGGCAAACGTCAGGTCAATGCCGAGCTCCTCGGCCAATGCCGGCGCCGCCTCGTGAAGCTCGTAGGTTGCGATCTCATCGATGACCTCGGCAGGCACGCCGTTGACCAACACGACCTGCGTGCCTAGCCTGCCGAGCTCGTCGAGGAGCTCTTGGGACACGGTCACAACCGGAGCCTGCTCGGCGGCTGTCGTCTCGTCAGTCGCTGGATCGGTATCAGTCGCTGGCTCGGTATCAGTCGCTGGCTCGGTGTCAGTCGTTGGCTCGGTGTCAGTCGTTGGCTCGGTGGCCGATTCTGCATCGGGGCTCTCGGCTGCCTCGGCATCATCGGCTACCTCGGCATCATCGACGGGGGCGTCTGCCAGCAGCACCGGAACGCCCAAGGCGGCACCGTACGATGCCGCCTCCCACGAGTCATCGGCGGAGACGATCACGACCGGCGCCGATTCAAACATGCCCTGCGAAACGCCGAGGGCAGCCGTCTGGGCAGATGTGTGGTCGACGATGACGTCGGCCGGCGCGCTCGCCGATGCCACGGGCACGGGACCCGATCGATCGTCGTCGTTGGACTCCGACGTACCAGCCGAGCCGTTGCCGTTCGAACCGTTCGAACCGCTGCCGTTCGAGCCGCTGCCGCCGATCGCGAATGCGAAAATCGCGCCCGCCACGAGGACGACGACGGCGATGATGGCGATGGTGCGCTGTGATGAAGAAATACGAGCCTCCCGGTGAATAGGGTACAACCCTAACAACGGGCCGACGTGTCTGACCAGATAATATGGGTCGTGGTCATCTCACCCACATACCCGCCTAGGACATCCAGGTGGATCGAAGGAGTTATCGATGAAAATTGCGCTCGTACTCGGATCCGGTGGTGCCCGCGGGTGGAGCCACATCGGAGTGATCGAAGAGCTCGAGGCTCGCGGTCACGAGATTGTGGCGATATCTGGCGCTTCAATCGGCTCGCTGGTCGGCGGTGTCTACGCTGCGGGCAAGATGCCCGAACTCAAAGATTGGGGCATCGGATTAACGAAGTCCGACGTCCGCTCGCTCCTCGACTTCACGCTCGGGCGCCCCGGCCTGCTCAAGGGAACGCGCGTGCTCTCGGCCATTGAGGACGTCACGGGATCACCCAACATCGAAGACTTAGACATGCCGTTCACCGCCGTCGCCGTAGATATTCTCACCGGCCGCGAGGTCTGGTTCCAACGCGGTCCTCTCTTTCTGGCGATTCGCGCGTCGATTGGCATTCCAACCTTCTTCACGCCCGTGCGCATTGGCAATCGCTTGCTCGTCGACGGCGGCGTGCTCAACCCCGTCCCGATCGAACCCACGCTCTCCGTTGGCGCGGATGCCACCGTGGCCGTGGATCTGCGCGGCCCGGCGCTGACGAGTCCCCACGAAATCCTGCGCCGTGAGGAAATCGAAGCCGCCGAGGCCAAAGAAAACTCGTGGGTCAATAAGGCGGCCGCCACCGCACACAACAGCCTCGTCACGATCGGAGAGGGCTGGCAACGCACGAAACGCTCATTCATGGATAACGAGTTCTTTCAGCGCCTCGAAGAAGGGTGGTCGAAAGAACCAGACGACGATGAAGATTCTCGGGCCCTTCGCGAAGAGCCCGACGACCAGCACGGCGACTCGACGTCGGATAGCCCGAGTGCGAATCCCGCCGGTGCGGCCGACTCCTCGCACGACATGCATGCCAGCCCGCTGCCAAGCAGCCTGACGACGATGGAAGTCATGTCCCTATCGCTGGCCACAATGCAGGACGCGCTCGCCCGCTATCGCGCGGCGCCAAACCCCGTGCCTGCCACGGTTCGCATTCCCAGCGACGCCGTGGGCGACCTCGATTACCACCGCGCGAGCGAACTCATCGAGATGGGGCGCGAGTCCGCGATCAAAGTTTTTGACGCGACGGGTATATAGGCGGCTACGCGCCCGTGCGAGGGACCTCGGCGCCCTCGGGCGTGATGGCGAGGTGGATGGCGTCGCGCCCAAAGAGCCACAACAAGACTTCGCCCGGCTCGCCCGTGACCACCACGGGGTCACCGAAGTCCACGCCCTTCGGGCGGATGTCATACATGATGCGACCCGGGATGACCACCTGTACCGGCCGGTCGGAGTTCTTCAGCATCGTCTTGGCAATGGTGGCCACTGACTTGGTCAGCGCGTCATTCTCGTCCTCGGCCAGTTCGCGCGCGGGCACGAGCGTGCCGTCGACCATCCACTGACCTCGGCGAACATCCTCGTGATGCACGAAATGCTCAGCGAGGTTCATCCAGCGGTCAACCAGGCGCACGGGGCTAAACTTGCCCGGGCCATCTTGCCAGTCACGCACAAGCTGCTCGTACGGGCGCTCCAGAACCTTCGCCGTCGTCGACTCCAAATGGTCCTCGACAGCCGAAATCATCATGCCCGCCGCCGCGTCCGGCCGGTTCTCCCGAATCCACAGGTGAGCTGCGAGGTCTCGGGTATCCCATCCTTCACATAGCGTAGGCGCGTCCGGCCCCTTTTCCAGGAGGAGGGCGGCAAGACGCTGGCGTTCAGATTGAGAGAATGTCATGGCCTAACCCTAACGGGAACCACCGTCACGAAATGCGATACGAGGGCATTTCACCACGGGCTGACCTGCGGGGCGCGCTCCCCTTGCGGTCTCACCGCGCCTCGCGAGACGATGGTGGCATGACCGACAACGGACCTTTCGAATTCAACGACTTCAACCCCGCGAACTCCTCGCAGGGCTCGAGCTGGCGCAATCCCTCCGAGGAGGATTTCCGACGCCAAGGCTACGCGCCCAACATCACCCCCGATGAGCGCACGTGGGCGATGCTCGCGCACCTGTCCGCCATCATCGCGTGGTTCCTCTCCGTCGGCTCGATCTCCTTCGTCGGTCCGCTCCTCGTGTGGATCTTCAAAAAGGACACCAGCCCGTACGTTCGCCAGGCGTCCGCGCAGTCGTTCAACTTCAACCTCGGCATGGCGCTCATGACCATCATCGGCTGGATCCTGGTCGCCACCTTGATCCTGCTGCCCATCGGCTTCATCCTCATCGGCCTTGCGTGGGTGCTCCAGATGTACCACCACATCAAGGCAACCATCTCGGCGTCCAACAACAAGATTCACCACTACCCCTTCCAGATCAAGATCCTGAGCTAGCGCCCACTTTTCGCTCGCGCGCGATAGCGTGGGAGACATGGACATTGCAATCATTGGCGCCGGCCCACGTGGGTTATCGGCGCTGTACTCACTTTCTCGCGCGGTCACTGATCCGGTGACCGTCCACCTGTTCGGCGCTAGGGACGACGGCGCCGACGTCGTCGGTATCGGCACGCCGTACTCCCCCGACCAGCCGCTCTTTTCCCGGTTGAACGGGCATTCGTCGGTGGTGGACCCGTTCAAAGCGCATCGTGGCGACGACGACGGATCGCTCGGCCTATCCTTCGACGACTGGGCGCGCGTGAACGGGCACGAAGAGTTCGCGGACGACTTCCCACCGCGCAAATTGGTGGGCGAATACTTTCAATATGCCGCAGGCGTTATTCGCGGCGGACTGCCGGAGCACGTTGAACTGCGCGAGTACGAGCGCGCTCAGGCCGTTGGCGGCGAGCCCGGCGCGTGGACGATCGACCACGAGGGCGGGCAGCTCCGCGTTCCCGAACTTCTTCTGACGGTCGGCCACGCCACCGTGCCGCCCTCGCCACTGACGGATGAAGACGTGAACCAGCCAGACGGCGTCGTCATCCCCATGCCCTATCCGCTCTCCAAGCTGGACGGCATCAGCGCTGGTGACGCCGTTGCCACCCGCGGCGCGGGGCTGACGTTCGTGGACGTCGTGCTTGAGTTAACCGAGGGGCGCGGCGGCACATTCAGCGACGACGCGCGCGAGTACACGCCATCGGGGCGCGAGCCGGAGGTTATCTGGGCGACGAACCACGACGGCGTCTTCCCCGATTCGAAGCCGCCGTTCGGCGCGGTCGCGGAGCTGGTTTCGGCCGAGCGCTGGGAGGAGGCGAAAATGGCGGTGGCGCAGTCGCCGACGCTCGAAGACATGCTCGAGGCGGTACGTGCGGCGGCCGTTGACGCGCTGGCTGCGCAGGGAGCGTCCGATCCGGATGCCTACGACGCCGCCATCGCGGCTCCCGAACCGCGGCCCGGCCTGGCGCGCGAGCGGCTCGCGGAATCAGTGGCATCGGCCCGTGGCGAGATCCCGATTCCGGCGCGCCAGATCGTGACGGAGACGTGGCAGATCCTCATGTCCACGATGATCCGGCGCGTGAGCAACCGGATCTTCGCGCCCGAGGACTGGGAAGCATTCATGGCCGGGTTCGGGGCCGTGGGGATCTCGAGTTACGGGCCACCGCTCGTGAACGCGCAGAAGATGCTGACGCTGGTGGATGCCGGGCTGATCAAGGTGGAGTTGCTCGACAAGGCGATAGACGCTGAGGACTTCCCCTTCGAGGTGGACGCGTTCGTGGACTGCGTCCTGCCGCCGGCCGGTTTCTGGCGCGGCGCCTACCCCGAGCTCGAGGGAATCGAAGATTTGCTGATCACGTGGGCCGACGAGCATGTGGAGCGCACCGGTGTTCGCACCGACGGCGCAGGCAGCGTGCTTGATGCCAACGAGGCGCCGATTCCGGGGCTTGCGGCCGTGGGGCGGATCAATGAGGACTGGACGGTGGAGATGGACAACCTCGACGTCACCGCGCATCCGTTCATCCTCGGCTGGGCGGACCGCATCGCGCGCATGGCCGGGTAGCTGCGGTCCTGCTACACCCGCAACTGGTGCAAGTTCCATCTAACCGGTGCAGGAACTTCCTGCCCCATTTGGCAAGAACCTGCCCCGGTTACGAATGGGAGATGCAGACACGGCCGGGGCACCCACCTGGGCATGAAAAACGGTGGCTACCACCCACATGGGAGGTAGCCACCGTGATGTTTCAGGAGTGAGATTAGATCATCGACACGTTCGATGCCTGCAGGCCCTTCGGACCCTCCTCGACGTCATACTCAACCTTGTCGCCCTCATCGAGAGTGCGGAAGCCCTTCGACTGAATCGCGCTGAAGTGCACGAACACATCGTCAGAACCATCGTCGGGAGCAATGAAGCCGAAGCCCTTTTCGCCGTTGAACCACTTAACAATACCGGTCGCCATAAAACTTTCCCTTCTGGCTTGGTACACAACCATCGTTTGGTTGATCTATCACGCGAAGAAGGAACTGGCCGGCCCGGAGGCCTACAACAACGCCATCTGCGAGTAACACTGCCAGCTTAACCGGAACGCGCGAAATATTCGAGGCGTGAGCCAAAACGTGGGATATGGCTCCTTGTTCGCCACCGCCCGTTCACCCCGCGCTTTCTATACTGGCATCATGGTCGTCCTTCTCGTGGCACTGGCATTCCTCGCCGTCACCGCACTGCTTGCGAGGTTCGCTCCGTCGACGCCGTGGCCTGTCTTCACGACGACGGCCGCCATCACCCTGTTCTGGATGTGGCTGGTGGGCGCGAGCGGCGCGGGGGCAGCCCGCCCATCCGACATCGGGGCGCTCACGTACTCCGCCATCACCACCGCCGCCGTCGCCAGCCTCTTCTCCGGCGCGTGGATTATCGTGGCCGCGCTCGTTCCCGCTGGCCGCAAGCCCTTATGGCAGTTCATCGCACTTGTACTCACCGGCCTCGCCTTCATCGGCGCGGGTATTGCGGCGCCCGCGGCACTGCGCGATGGCCAGCTCGACCCGCTCGCCCACTCAGCCGTAGCCGCCACCGGTCTCATGGGCGCGCTGTTCGCCGGCTACCTCGCCTACGGCAAGCTCTATGCCACGGTCGCGCGCTCGTGGCTCGACGCCCACCTCCACGCCGGAACCGGCCCGAACGCCGTCGTCGTTCTTGGCGCGCGAATCGTCGACGGCAAGCTGACGCGCTTGCTTCAACGCCGCGTTGACCTCGGAATCGACACCGCCGACCGCATCTGGCTCGCCCAATCCGATCCCGGCTGGGGCAACGACCAGGGCGCCGCGGGGTTGGCGCCCCTCGTGTTCAGCGGCGGCTCCCCTTCGCGCGGCCCCGCGGCCACCGACACCGCCGAAGCTCACGTGATGGCCGCAGCGGCCGAGGCGCAGGGCGTGAGCCGCGAGCGCGTCGTCGTCGAAGATCAATCAACGACGACGGCCGAGAACTTCCGACTATCGGCGCAGCTCCTCGAGGCGCGCGGCGTGGCCGAGCCGTATGTGGGCGTGACGAATAGTTTTCATGCGTTTCGGGCGTCGATGCACATGCGCCGTGCTGGGATCGACGGTCACGTGATTGGTGGGGCGTCGGGCTCGCTTTCCGCGCCGTTTCACACGTTGCGCGAATTCGCGGCGTTCTTGTACGAGATGGTGCGCCCGGTCTAGCGAGAGATACTCGCGCCCGAGCCCTGGTTGACCGCGCAGGCACCGGCCTCGCCGTCGTCGGCCAGCTGGCCACCGCCCTGCGCGCCGGCATCCAGCTTGGTGTGGACGAACCACATGAACAGGCCCACGAACAGACCCCCGCCCACGATATTGCCGAGCGTCACGGGGATGAGGTTGTCGATCACGAATGCCTGCGCGGTCAGCGTATTAACGGCGTCGGCGTGCGTGAGGCCGACGGTCTGGAACGCCTCCGAGTCCCACAGTTGCGGGTCGGCGACCTCCGTAATCATGCGCGCGGCGGGGATGAGGAACATGTTCGCCACCGAGTGCTCAAATCCGGTTGCCACGAAGAGCGCGATCGGGCCGACGATCCCCAGAATCTTGTCAGTCAGCGTGCGTCCCACGTAGGCCAGCCACACCGCCAGGCACACCATGAAGTTACAGAAAACGGCGAGGAGAAACGCCTGCGGCAGCGTGTGCGAGACCTTCGCCATCGCCGTCGTGATCGCGGTTGCACCCCACGCGCCCCCGCCCTGCAGATACGTCCCGGCGGCAACGATCCCGGCGGCGAGCGTGAGCGCTCCCACGAGGTTCCCGCCGTACACGACGCCCCAGTGGGCGAAGAAACGCGCCGGCGCGATCTGCCGCTTGGCGAGTGGAACCACCGTCATCGTCGTCGACGTGAACAGGTCCGCGCCCGTCATCACCACGAGGATCAGACCCACCGAAAATGCGACGCCGCCGAGCAACTTCGCCTCGCCGAGCCAGTCCGCGTTCGCGGCGCCCTGCTGCGTGGTGATGTAGAAGACGTAACCGAGGCCGATCATCACGCCCGCGGCGACGGCGAGCAGGAACGACTTGCCCCACGGGTTGTGCGCCTTGGCCACCATCTGCGTGCTGAGGTAGTGGCTCGTTTCTCGCGGGCTGCGTGCGGGCTCGGAAGACATGGGGACCTTTCTATGGTGCGTGTCAGTTGCACCTTAGCCAATGCGACGCCCCGGCCCGTGGCTCGAACGTCTCAGTGACGCGAAGATCACGCCAGGTTCGCGAGCGCGGCCTCGAAGGCGGCGGTGGCCTCGGGTCCGAAGGGGACGAAAATGACGGTCATGTCCGCGTCCGATTCGGCAACGGTCTCGACGGCGATGCGCGCGGCGTCGTCCATCGGCCAGCCGTATATTCCTGCCGAGATCGCTGGGAACGCCACGGATCTCGCGCCGATCTCCTCGGCGACCTCGAGCGACTCGCGGTACGCCGACGCGAGGATGGACGAGCGGTCCTCCGACGCGGAATAGACCGGGCCCACGGTGTGGATGACCCACGTGGCGGGAAGGTTCCCGGCCGTCGTCGCGACCGCCTGACCTGCGGGAAGACCATCGGGCAGGGCAGTTTCGCGGAGCTTCTTCGTTTCCGCAAGGATCTGCGGGCCGCCGGCGCGGTGGATTGCGCCGTCGACTCCCCCGCCTCCGAGCAGGGTCGAGTTTGCTGCATTCACGACGGCGTCTGCGTCGATTTTCGTGATGTCGCCGGGTTGGATGGTGATGTCCATGTGTGACTCCTCGGGTCTTTGTGGTGGCGTGGGCGGGGCTAGAGGTCGATCCAGTACCGGCGCTTGGGCTCGGATTCGTGATCGAGTTGGCGGATGTCCTCGAGAATGCCGCCGTTGCGTTCGATGGTTTTTGCGGATGCGGCGTTGGAATCGTCGCATGTGACGAGCGCGCGGTCGAGGCCGAGGGCGCGCAACCTGTCAAGGCCGAGTCGGAGCATTTCGGTTGCGTAGCCCTTGCGCCGATGGTCGGGGGCCACCCAATATCCGATGTGGCCGCCCACCTCGAGCAAGTGGTCCGTCAGCGCGTGCCGCACGGAAATGCGACCGATGATGTCGCCGTCGACGATTGCGAAATAGAAGTCGGCGGGAACCCAACCGGGTGGGACGTCGCCGCGTGCCTCTCGCTCGATGGTGGCGACTTGGTCCTCGAAGGTGCCGGCCACGAGGAGGAAGTGGAAGTCGTCGGCTTTGGCGAGCTCGTGGAGGCGGAGTGCTTCGGCCTCGTCGGTGAGCTGTGGGTAGCGCAGTGAGAGGTTCATGGTCAGTGTTCGCGCAGGAGCTCGATGAGCTCGGCCTTGGTCAGGTCTGAGTAGCTGGAGAGGTCGAGTTCTTTGGCGCGTCTCTTGAGGTCGTCGACTGTCCACTCCTCGTAGGACTCGGACCCGCCGCCGCGCTCTCCGACGTTCGACCGGCCATCGCGCGCCGATGCGTTGGCGATGCGGGCGGCCTTTTCCTTGCTCGCGCCGTCCTCCCGAAGTGCTACATACACCTCGGGATCCTTGATTTGGGGCGCTTCTGCTTCTTTGTCGTACCTGCTCTTAGCCATGGTCAGAGTCTTTCGGGCGGGGCGGAGAAATTCAAGGGTTTGACATTAATTGAATCTTCAACTATGTTAGTGGTTGAAAGTTCAACGAGCCTTACCTGGCTCACTCCCAGATAGGAATACAGACAATGGCAAACGCTCAACACGTAGCAGGCACCTGGAACATCGACCCCACGCACACCACCCTCTCGTTCACTGCTCGCCACGCGATGGTGACGAAGGTTCGCGGCCAGTTCAACGAGTTCGAGGGCGTCATCAACATCGACGGCGAAAACCCGAACAACTCGAGCGTTGAGGTCATCGTTCAGGCCAACTCAATCGACACCAACAACGAAACGCGCGACGGCCACCTCCGCTCGGGCGACTTCCTCGAGATCGAGACCCACCCGACCCTGTCCTTCAAGTCCACCAAGGTTGAGGCCTCGGAAGAGGAGATCGTCGTGACCGGCGACATGACGATCAAGGGCGTGACCAAGGAAATCACCGTGACCCTCGACTGGACCGGCCCGGTCACCGACCCTCAGGGTTCGGACCGCCTCGGTTTCGAGACCTCCTTCTCGATCAACCGCCAGGATTACGGCGTCTCGTTCTCGGCTCCGCTCGAGGCCGGCGGCGTGCTGGTTGGCGACAAGGTCAACATCGAGCTCGACATCGCAGCGGTCAAGGCTGCGTAACTTCTCGGGGCGAGGGTACGCGAGTTCCCGCGATCAGGCCGCGTTTCTCGCAATCAGGCCGCGTTTCTCGCAATCAGGCCGCGTTTCTCGCGATCAGGCCGCGTTTCTCGCGATCAGGCTGCGTTTCTCGCGATCAGGCTGCGTTTCTCGAAACATTGGCTCGGTCAGAGGATCTTCTCTGAACCGCGCGTTTTAAGGGGCCGCGCTGAGTGCACATGCACCAGCGCGGCCTTTTGTTGCACCCACATTGCCAGTAACATCTACAGCATGAACACTCAGCTTCCTGACCCCTCCGGTTCCGATC
Organism: Trueperella sp.; assembly: GCF_043424875.1. Classification (NCBI taxonomy): domain Bacteria; kingdom Bacillati; phylum Actinomycetota; class Actinomycetes; order Actinomycetales; family Actinomycetaceae; genus Trueperella; species Trueperella sp. The sequence goes on from NZ_JBHWPL010000018.1 coordinate 24,618, forward strand.
GCCCCGCCCTCCTTTTCGTGTGCGTGAAGAACGGCGGCAAGTCCCAGATGGCGGCTGCTCTGGCACGTTTACACGCCGGCGACGCCGTGGAGGTCCACTCCGCTGGGACCGAACCGGGCTCCGCGCTCAACGAGGAGTCCCGCACGAGTGTCGAAGAGGTTGGCGCCACCTTCGATGGCGAATTCACCAAGCCCATTGACGCCGAGCTGCTCAAACGAGCCGCGCGTACCGTCGTCGTTGGAACGGAAGCGCAGGTCGAGCCAGTCGAGGGCATGGCGGGCGCCATCGAGGTGTGGGACGTGGACGAGCCTTCGCTGCGCGGGATCGAAGGCGCCGAGCGCATGCGCCTCATCCGCGACGAGATCGACGCGCGCGTGCGTCAGTTGTTGGCATCGCTGGGAGTGGAGAGCTCCTAAACGCGTCCCGGCGTTGACGTGAACCGGCACATTCTCGTATCGAGCCATCGCACCGTACGAGCTCGCCCTCACATCCCCAAATCTGGTCATCCCACCCACAAAATGGGCATCACGCCCCCAGATCCGGCCATCATGCCCTCAGTTCTGGCGATCAGGCGCTCGGATCTAACTATCGCACGCACAAAATGGGCATCTCGCCCCCAGATCCGAGCATCACGCTCCCGATTCCCGGAACTTAAGGTCCTCCATGGAGGACGTTTGCACCAATGGAGGTCGGTGATTTATTTTCCGACCACAACAAGCCAAATCACCGTCCTCCATTCGTCTGACAGACCTCCACACGTCGAATGGTCCTCCATGGAGGATGCTAAATCACGTGCATGGGATGGGACGGCAGCGAAAATCGGGCACGGGGGACGTAATTGCGTGTGAACCAGCTGTATGAGACCAAAGGGTGGCGAAAATCGGGCGCGCGGGATGGGACGGTGGCGCGAATCAGGCACATGACATGGAATGGTGAGTAATCAGGCGAAGGAGATGGAACGGTGGGTGACCCAGATGTATGGCGTAAAACGGCGAGGCGAATCAGGCGCTAGCTATGAACACGACGACGGCCATTCGCCGCACCACCACGTGGCGCTTCGACGGCAACACCCACCACGTGGCGCTCCGACGGCAACACCCGCCCACGTGGCGCTGCGCCGGCAACACCCGCCCACGCCGCTACGCCGCCGCACCACCACGCCGCCACGCCGCCACCAGCCGGCAGTCGCGCTACTCGTCAGCTTCGTAGGGAGAATCCTCGCCGGGGGTCCACTCGATGCCGGGCACGCCCCACTTCTCGGCCTTCATGATCTGGGCGACGCGCTTGGCGGTCTTGCCATGGAGGCGGTCCACGAAGACGCGGCCTTGTAGGTGGTCGTACTCGTGCTGAAGGATCCGGGCAAACCAGCCTTCGGCCTCGAGCTCGTACCATTCGCCGTTTTCATCCTGTGCGCGAAGGACCGCATAGGGTGAGCGGCGCAGCGGGAAGGGGTAGCCGGGGAAGGAGAGGCAGCCTTCGGCGTCCTCGTACTTGTCGGGCTCCTGTGTGTCGATCGGCTCGATGAGCAGGGTGGGGTTGATGGCAACGCCGCGCTCGGGCCCGTCGTGGTCGTCGTAGATCCAGACGAACATGGCCTTATCCAGTCCGATCTGCGGGGCGGCGAGCCCCACGCCGGGAGCTTCTTCGGTGGTTTCGTACATGTCCTGGACCAGTTGCTTTAGGTCATCGTCAAACTCGGTGACCGGTTCGCTGACCTTGTGGAGCACGGGTGATCCGTACACGTGAATCGGGTAAATCATGGCTCAAGGGTATGTCATTTCGGACAAACAGTGATATCGCTGACGTTGGAGAGTTACCTCTAGTCTGACCAAGTTGGAACCGGTACAGTAATCGTGGTTATGAAGCAAGGGTGCCTTCATGTGGCTCTTGCACACCACATGCGGGTCCCGCGACCACAATCGTACGAAAGGACTCCCATGATTAAGGGTTTCAAGGATTTCATTGCACGCGGTAACGTGATGGATCTCGCCGTTGGCGTCATCATCGCAGGTGCCTTCTCGGCCATCGTCACCGCTCTGAACGAGCAGATTCTCATGCCGCTGATCGGCGCCATCTTTGGCAAGCCGAACTTCGACCAGATCTGGACCATCCACCTCAACGGTGCGACCATCCTCCCGGGCACGCTCATCACGGCCCTCATCAACTTCCTCATCATCGCCGCTGCACTCTACTTCTTCGTGGTTGTGCCGATGCAGAAGATGACCAAGAAGGATGAGGTCGAGGAAGACGCTGCCGTCAAGACCGACGAGACCATCCTGCTCGAGGAAATCCGCGACATGATGAAGGCTGGCCGCCAGCTCTAAGGCACGACGCCGTCCGAGCAGTTTGCTTTAACGGCACGACGCCGTCCGGGCACGTTGCGTTGAGGGCACACCGCCCATCAAAGCAACACCGCATACGGCCACAACGTCAAAGGCGCCGAGGGAATCTCCCTCGGCGCCTTTCATGTTCGCTGACAACTAGCCGTGCACGCACCCGGTCGCACTGACACCCGGTCGCACTGACACCCGGTCGTGCGGACAACCGGCCATGCGATACCCGACCTCGCTGAAACTCGGTGTCACTAACAATCACCAGCGCCACCCCCGGACATACAGATGCCACATCACTCCGAGCCTTCCGGCGCCTGGGCGGGCATGCGCGAGATGAACTGAGCGGGGTCGAGGGGCGGCTTCTTCGACTGCGCGAGGCGCTGGCGGAACGACTCGTCGATGTCGCCCACATAGAGCCATCCCATGAGGTGTTCGTGATCGGCGAGGCGGTGGGCCCGGCGCACTGGGTCGGTGTTCGCGTAGACCCCCGTGCGCCACATGACGCCCCAGCCGGACTGCCACAGTGCCAGTTCGAGCAGGTGGCCGGCGCCGGCCGCGGTCGCGAGTTGCTCCCATTCGGGCACGGCAGGGTGCGGTTTCGGGCTGGCGACGACGGCGATGAGCAGTTCCGCACGGAATGGCTTCGTGTTGTATTCGCCGTCTTCGCGCGTGATCCCCTCGGCTGCATCAAGAGCATTCGCGAGCGCCATCCGCTCCTCGCCTCGCATGAGAATCAGCCGCCAGGGGCGCAACGCCTTGTGATCGGCGACGGGCGTGACAGCTGCGAGAAGATCTGCAATCTCCGAGTCCGTAGGGGTCTTGGGACCCACCTTCGACACGGAACGACGCCGTGCCATCGCCTCAAGTACCGGATCAGCAAAGACCTGCATGAACCATCCACCTCTCCCATCTAGGACTTACATCCTATGTCCTGCTGGGAGAGATTTACCGTGGGACTGCTTACACCTGCGCCGCGAGGGCGGCGCAAAGATCGTCAATTGCCTCTCTCACGGCAGGATAGGATCCCCGCGCCGCGGCGAGCACGTCCTCGTGCGCTGTGGGCTGCGACGAGAAGCTGAGGTCCGAGGTCACCGACAGTCCGCACACGCGCACGCCGAGTTGATGGAGCGCGATTGCCTCCATGACCGTGCTCATGCCAACCATGTCCACTCCGCCCGCCCGCAGCAGGATCGATTCGGCCTCCGTTTGGAACTCGGGCCCTCGCATGATGGCGTAGACCCCTCTCCGACTCGTGTGCGGGGCGAGCACGCTCGAGAGCTCCTCGTCCCAAATCTTCCAGATATCAACAAATACCGCGCCCTCGAAGGGGGATTCACCCGAGAGATTGACGTGGTTGTCGATCAGCATGATGTCCCCGAGCTCCCACTCGCGCAGGCACCCTCCGGCATTCGTCAGCAAAGCCGCGCGAACACCGCACATGGCCGCTACGCGCGAGAGCTGGACGACCGTCGTCGGGGAAAACCCCTCGTACAGGTGGTTGCGCCCGGTCGCAACGAGGCAGTGCACGGTTCCACCGGAATCGGCGACCGGAATATCCAGCGACAAAAGTTCTCCCCCGTGGCCCTCGGCGGCCGGCGCGGGAACTCCCGGCAGGTCGGCGAGGGGGATTCGAGCGCGGACCTCTCCCTCAAGGGCGTCACGCAGGCCCGAGCCCAGGGTGATGAGAAGATCGTGGCCGGCAAGGCCCGTGCGTTCCTGCACGAGCTGCGCACCCGCCACAATTTCCTCGCGGACGCCGGGAGCGTGTGGGAGCGCCTCCGCGAGCTTCACCTCACGCGATTCTGCGCTCATGGCCGGTCCGCGTCTGCGTTGGCATCGCGCGGCTGGGTAGCGACCTCGCCGCCGTCGCGCTCGAGCTCCTCAATGGCGACGGCCTCGTCCATATCGCGCTCCTGTTCGCGAACCTTGCGTCCATTGAGTGCGAAGTAGCCGAGGAACCCGATGAGAAGCGCAATGATGACGCCGATATTGCCAGCCGCCCACACAGAATCTTCGCCGCCGACGAGGAAGAGCAGGTAGCCCTGCCAATTGTTCCACGCCGCTTCTTCGGCAAAGCCGTTAAGAACCAGGCCCCAGCCGACGAAACAGGCGACGACGATGAGCGCGATGGACGCCCAATTGACCGCACCGTAACGGCCTCTCGAGTCGAAGAGAGCAAGCTCGTCGTACTCGCGCTTGCGCAGGGCGATATCAGCCATCATGATGCCCGCCCACGCCGCCAGCGGCACGCCGAGAGTGATGAGGAAGGACTGGAAGGGGCCGATAAATGACGGGGAGAAGAAGACCACGAAGATCGTTCCCGCCGTGAGGATCATGCCGTCGATGAGCGAGGCGAGTGGGCGCGGGATGTTAATGCCGAGAGTCAGCAGGGTCAGGCCCGAGGAGTAGATTCCGTTGATGGCGCCGGACAGGAGCGCGAGGATGGCAGTGATTAGGAACGGGATCAGGAACCATGTGGGAAGCAGGCTCGCGAGCGCGCCCACCGGATCGTTGCCGACGTTTTCTGCGAGAACGGGATCCGAGCCCGCGAGCATCAGGCCGAAGGTGATGAGAACAACCGGGCCGAGCGAGCCGCCGAACGTATTCCAGAACACGATTGCCCCTCCCGAGGCATCGCGCGACTGGTATCGCGACCAGTCCGCCGCGATATTGACCCAGCCGAGCCCCATGCCGGTCATGACCATCGTCATCGCGCCAATCATCTGCGGCACAGATCCCGAGGGGATCGCCATGATCGCATCCCAGTCAATGTGCGGCACGACGAGAATGATGTAGATAATCGTTGTGATGCCGGTAAGCCACGTGAGGATCGATTGCATCTTCATGATGATGTGGTAGCCGGCTACCGCGCCCAAGACGATGAGAGTTGCCACGGTGGCAGCCGCAACCACGCGCACCGCCACTGAGCCTTCTTCGGCCCATCCAAGGCGGGCGAAGATGGTGGAGGTGGCGAGAACCGCCGTGATCGCCAGGGATGTCTCCCAGCCGATCGAGGTCAGCCACGACACGACGCCGGGAGCCTTCGCTCCCTGCACGCCAAAGGCCGCGCGCGACATGACCATGGTCGGCACCGATCCGCGCTTGCCACCGATTGCGATGACACCGCAGAAAATGAACGAGACAACCACGCCGATGATCGTGACAATCGTGGCCTGCCAGAAGGAGATTCCAAACCCAAGAACCCACGCTCCGTAGGACATGCCGAACACTGACACGTTTGAGGCGAACCATGGCAGGAACAGGTTGTGGGGTTTGGCGGTGCGCTCTTCTTCGGTCACGATTTCAATGCCGGCGGTTTCGATTCCGAGACGTTTCGTCTCCTCGGATGTTTGTACCACGTGTGTCTCACTTTCTCGTCGTCGCTGACGCTAGCTTTCGTTTTACGCCTGTAAACCGCGCTTGGCAAGTTCTTGACACGCGCCGTCCGCTTCGCTCAAACTGGCACGCATCGCCCAATACCGATATCATCGCCCTATGACAATCAATAAGCGCGGCGCACTTCCCGTCAGTATCGACGACGACGCCACGGCGTCGTATGCACACCTGTTCCAAGCATTTGCAGATCCTACCCGGCTGGCAATTATCCAACACCTCTCGTCGGGAGAGCATCGTGTGAGTGACCTCGTCGACCACATGAATTTGGCCCAGTCCACGGTCAGTAATCACGTGGCCTTCCTCGCCGAATGCGGCCTGGTCACGGCACGGTCCGAAGGAAGATCGAATTGGTACAACCTGGCCGAACCCGGGCTCGTACGGATCCTGATCGCGGGCGCCGAAGAACTACTCGCGGCCACCGGAAATCCCGCATTGCTCTGCAGCCACATCCGCGGACGTGCATCATGAGCCACGACCACTCTCACGGCCCTTCCGTGGAGGACGCCGCCAATTCCCCCGCCGCTTCGCGCCGTCTTGCCATCGCATTCGCACTCGTCTTTTCTATCGTGATCGCGCAGGGCATCGGCGCATGGGTCTCGGGAAGCTTAGCCCTCGTCATCGACATGGTCCATTCGCTCGTCGATTCCCTCGGCCTGCTCATGGCCCTCGTCGCCGCACACCTCATGAGCCGACCTCCCTCGAAGCGATACACCTGGGGTTTTCGCCGCGCAGAGAGCCTGGCGGCTCTCGGTCAGGGCGCGCTACTCATGGGCGTCTCACTCTACGCGGTGATCGACGGAATCGGCCGCATCGCCAATCCGCCGCACGTGGATGCGCGGGACATGATCGGCTTCGCCGTCGTCGGGTTGGTCCTCAATCTCGCGGCAATGCTCGTTCTTCACGCGGATAGAGACGCCAATCTCAACATGCGCGGCGCGTTCCTGGAGGTGGCAATCGACGCGATGGGAACCGTTGCGGTCATCGCCTCGGGCATCCTCATGCTCACCACCGGATTTGCCTATGCCGACACGATCGCCGCGTTCATCATCGCCGCGATGATCGTGCCGCGCGCAATCGCTCTACTGCGCAGCGCGATTCGAATGCTCATGGAGTTCACGCCCCACGGGCTTGATCTCGACGAGGTACGTGCCTGTCTCATGACGGTCGACCACGTCGTCGACGTACACGACATGCACGCCTCTCAGATTGCCACCGGCCTCCCAGTGCTCACCGCGCATGTGATCGTCACCGACGAGTGCTTCGAAACCGGGCACGCGGTGGATATCCTCAGGGACGTTCGCGCCTGCGTGTTAGAGCACTTCGACGTGTCGATCAAACATTCGACATTCCAGATCGAACCGATCAGCTTTGCTTCCAACGAGCCGCGTGAGTTCCTCCACCGCTAGTTCACACGCGGCCTGACCACGGTCGGCCGGCCGTAGATCACCTGCCAGCGAGATTCCTTGTTATCGGAGTAACGGCGACTCGCAACGCTGACGTTTCCTATGATCGCTCCCTGCGTGTACAAGCGATAGTTGATGGCATCGGAATCGGTATTTGGGCGCTCACCATAGAACACCTCGGGCGCCTCGTAATTCATCACGGCGTCGTACTCTTCTTGCGTGAGCGGAACAAAGACCCACGGGTTCTTGCACCCCTCCCCATCGCCGTCGGCGATGACGGTGATCTCGACCTGTCCGCGATCCGTCGTTTCGACCATCGTGTCGTAGACGAAACATGCCGAGCTCATGAGCGCGACCACGACTCCCGCCGGGGCGTCGGTGTACTCCGAGAGCGTTGCCTGGTCGAAACTCATCGGGGCCCCGTCACTCATGACGTCGTCCGATAGCGTGACGGTTGCGTTTCCGACAGCGAAGTCGTTGTTTTCCGCCACGTACGGGTAATACCACCGGTCGATGTATGTCTGCCTAAGCGCAATGGATTCATCGGCCTCCACCGTGGCTCGCACGTCGTCGCTAAGTTCAACCATCACCCTCATCGGCACGTTCAAGTTTGGATCTTCCGGCAACGCGAAGTCCTCAATCTGCGGGATGGGCGTGGCGGCAATTTCCGCGCGTCGTCGTGCTTCTTCTTCAGCCTGCCGCTGGTCACTGATATAGGACACCACCACGAAGATCAGCAGGCCCGTCATGACGATCCCCGCTACCCGGGAAATGCCAACTGCCAGATCTGATGGCTCGTGAGCCTCGGGATTGGCGTAGTTCAGCCGGTTGACCACGCGATATTGGCTGCGCGGGTTGATCGCCGCCCAAATCGTGATCACAAACATGAAGATGAGTGAAAGAACGGCTAAGAACATGGCGTTTCCTCTCCCCGTGCTTCGCTGTCAAATCAATGGTAGCGCCCGGCGCTGAGCGGTGATTCACCCGTCGGTGGGTGGACGTACCCTTGACCGGCAGGGCGTCTTGGACTAGGAAAGCTTTGAAATGTCGGCGACGATCGCGCCGACGTGGCCGATCAGATCATCTGCCGCCAGAACGAGGTTGACGCCCGGCTCTCCCGCGCCCAGCGATATGCGTTCGCCCCGCATCGATTCGTCGACGACGACGGGCATCGGC